>CAZARO010000783.1:0-3551 GCA_964487165.1 uncultured Solibacteraceae bacterium
TATCCATCTGCGCGCGCGGCGACCACACCGCCGGCCCGCGGCTGGTATTGAGCAGGCGGAACTGAATTCCCACCGCGTCCGCCACCTCGCCCATCAAGCCGCCCAGCGCGTCAATCTCGCGCACCAGGTGCCCTTTGGCGATGCCTCCGATCGCCGGGTTGCACGACATCTGCGCGATCAGGTCCAGGTTCATGGTCACCATGGCGGTGCGCAGCCCCATGCGCGCGCACGCCCGCGCCGCTTCGCAGCCGGCGTGACCCGCCCCGATGACTACCACGTCGTACCTCTCGTGCATTGTTATGATTGTAGCGAAATGAGAATCCTGGTCCTCGGTGGCGGTGGAAGAGAGCACGCATTGTGCTGGAAGCTGGCGCAGTCGCGTGGAGTCGAAGTCTTTGCGTCGCCCGGAAATCCGGGCATCGCGCAGATCGGCACCTGCGTGCCCGCTGCGTCCTCTTACCTGGCGCTGGCCGAAGAAATCGCAGCGGACTTGACGGTGGTCGGACCGGAAGCCCCGCTCGTCACCGGAGTGGTCGACGAATTCCGCGCTGCTGGCAGAAGAATCGTCGGGCCGGATCGCGCGGCGGCCCAACTGGAAGGCAGTAAGATTTTCGCAAAGCACTTTTTCCAGCAAATCGGAATTCCTACGGCCGACTACGTGACCGTCGAAAATCCGGCCGATGCCCGCCGCGCCATCGATCGCTTCGGCTTTCCCGTGGTCCTCAAGGCTGACGGCCTCGCCGCGGGCAAAGGCGTCATTGTTGTGCATGACCGCGCCGAAGCCGAAGCTGCGCTCTCCACTCTCACCGGTCGTCTGGTGGTCGAGGAGTTTTTGCGCGGCGAAGAAGTCAGCTTCATCGCGCTCTGCGATGGCCGCAACGTCGTCCCTCTGGCGCCCACGCAGGACCACAAAGCGGTTTTCGACGGCGACGCCGGACCCAACACCGGCGGCATGGGCGCCTACTGCGACTCCGCCATTCTGACCGAAGCGCAAGCGCAGTTCGTGCTCGATCGCGTGATTCATCCTACGGTCGAAGCCACCGGCTTCACCGGCTTCCTGTACGCCGGCTTGATGATGACCGATATCGGGGCCAAGGTCCTCGAGTTCAACGTTCGTCTGGGCGATCCAGAGACCCAGCCGCTGATGCACCGTATGGCTTCCGACTTTGTGCCCGCGCTGATGGCCGCCGCCACTGGCGAACTGGCGGGAGTCAAGCTTGAATGGCATCGCGACCCGACCGTTTGCGTGGTCCTCGCCTCCGGCGGATATCCCGGGCCGTTCGAAGCCGGCAAGCCGATCCACGGCATCGCGGACGCGGAAGCCACCGGCGCCACCGTCTTCCACGCGGGCACGCGGAGCGATACGGCGGGCCTAGTCACTTCCGGCGGCCGCGTCCTCGGAGTGACGGCCCGCGGCGGCACTCTAGCCCAAGCGATCGATCACGCCTATCGCGGCGTCCACAAGATCGCCTTCGACGGCATGCACTACCGCACCGATATCGGGCGTAAGGGGCTGGCGCGCGCTACTCCTCCGGCAGTCTCCGCGTAAGCGTCTTGGGGGCGAGCAGGCGATAGCTCGTGGTCACCAGTTCGGCAACTTCCCGCCAATCGACCTTCTCGCGGTCCAACCGCAGCGCCACCCAACCGCTCGAGGCCAGATACGCCGGCCGGTAAAATCGCGACTGATGGGCCTGCACCAGCGCGTCGTTATCGCCCGGCAATACCTTGCACGCGACGCCTACAGTGCCGTCGCCATGATGGTCGTTCAGAAAATACGCGAACTTCTTCTTGCGCACCGCGAACGCGGCGTGGAGGCCCTTGACCTCCCGCACCACTTCCGGAAGCGCGAGGCAAATCTGCGTGAGCCGAACCAGTCTTGGATCTTCCGCCGCCATTCTGACTTCAGGTACCCGCAGGGGCGCCTTCTGATTCCTTAGTTTAGGGAGTTGCAAATATTCGGCCGATCAACCGCTCCCTCGCGGTCGCGGCTCGGTAGGTTCTGGCTAACACAGAGGCGCCATTCCGAGCCGCGCGCGCTACTCTAGCAAGCGGTTCTTCGAATTGCAAAAGCGATATCAAGGCTACGCCTTCAGCGCCTCCGGCTTCCGATCCACCGCCTTCGGACCCCATGCGCCCGGCACGAAGAAATCCTGCCACACCAGCTTGCACTCCTCCACCATGCGCAATCCGTACTCGCAGCGCAGCAAATCCGACGGACCGGTATTATTCGTCCCGAAGGAGAACTTGCAGCCCTCCGCCTTCGCCAGCTTAATAAAGTTCGCGCTCGGCAGTGTGTAGCGCGTGTTGATCTCGATAGCCACTCCGCCGCGCCTGGCCGCTTCCGCCACTTTCTTCATCCGCTCCTCGGTCCAAAGCCGATCGTAGTCTTTCGCGAGCACGGCCGGAAGGAAGGTCGGATTCGCGTAGATGTCGATCGGTTCGCGCTCCAGGATCCCCACCGTGCGGTCCACCAGCAACTCCATGAACTCCGATGCATCGGGAATCGGCCCCACCTCGTCCGGCAGCCACAGTCGCCTGCGAAAACCCTTATTGTCCGTCCACGTCATCGAATCGGTGAACACATAATCGAAGCCCACCACGGAGCTCCGCGACACAATCTTCGTCCACTCCCGGCCCTCGCCCTGCATCGCCACAAACATGGGCTGACCCTGCATGCTCTCCAGGTACGCGCGGACGCCGGCATCGCTATCC
This sequence comes from uncultured Solibacteraceae bacterium, assembly GCA_964487165.1. Lineage (GTDB taxonomy): Bacteria > Acidobacteriota > Terriglobia > Bryobacterales > Bryobacteraceae > PALSA-129. The sequence goes on from CAZARO010000783.1 coordinate 2,713, forward strand.
ACCGGAAAGCCCATGCCGCAGTTGATCGCGATGCCATACTCGATGCCGTCGCGCCGCGACTTCTTGAGCGCCTGTTCCAGCGTCAGCCCTTCTTTCAGGTGGACGTGGTAATCCACCATCGGGACATTGTGCCGGCCCACGTTGATGATCTGGCGGAACGTGTCATCCACGGCCGGTGCCGGTCCTCCCGGCGTGGGCGAATCGTCGGCCAGTGGCCGGACCCGAATGCTGCGGAAAAAGGCATGCGATCCGTCATTGTGGCATTGCAGCGCAAACGTGCCGCGATCCAGAAAACGCTCGCGCTCGCCGCCCTCGGGAATCACCGGCGGCGTGGGCTCCGTGTAATCCACCACCAGCATTCCGTTCAATCGGATCTGGACGTTCTTTCCGCGCACGGCCACATAGATCTTGAACCACTGGTCGTCGGCAATGAACTGCTTGTACACATTGCGCACGCCGTAGAGCGAACCGGTCTTCTTCCGCTCCAGGTAGCCGTTGTCGCCGCCAGCCGTGTTGGCAATCTGGACTTCGAAGCCCTTCTGCGGGAAATTCGTCTCCTGGTAAGCCGTGTGGAAGTAGACCCCGGAGTTGCACCCGGGCCGCACCATGGCGTCCACTTCGAGCTCGAAGTTGCGAAAATTGGCGCCCTTCACGGGACCGTCATAGAACAGGTGCGACCGCGGACCCTCCGCCGCCAGTTGCCCGTTCACCACCTTCCAGGAAGCTTTGTTCTCGCTGGGCCGCCAACCTTGCAGGCTGTGCCCATCGAACAGTTCCACCCACCCATCCTCCGCGGCCGCCGCCGACAGTCCCACCGCCGTGAGCGAACCGACGAACGC
>CAZARO010000784.1:0-3549 GCA_964487165.1 uncultured Solibacteraceae bacterium
ACCACGGGGCTCTTCACCAGTTCCGGGAACAGGATGGTGTCGACGCCGGCCTCGGTATGCTGCTGCCATCTCAGCTTCTTGGCAATCGGAAACAGATCGCGCGTCAAGGCTCCGAAGACCACATCGGCTTCCGGCAACACCTGCAGCAGGTGCTCCTTGCTGGTGGTCACGGTCATCTCGACGTTCTTCCCCTGCGCCTGCATCTGCTTAACTTCCTCTGGGGTGAAGACTGCAGCCGGGGCTGCATATGAAGTCGAGACCGTCACGATGCGAATGCGGTCGGGCGGAGGGTCGAAGATAGCGATCCTATCGGAAGCGATCAGGGCTGGCACGGCCGGCGCGGCGGCAGCGGCGGACAGGAAAAATCGGCGGGATAGGGACTGGTTGTTCATTGTTCTCCTCTTGAGCTCGCCACCAGAAGCAATTCGCTCCGCTCCGGTCGAGCGTTCGGCAAGGCTTTCTTGCCCGTTAATATCTCATGAGCTTGACCCGCACCACCGCTCCCTGTGCTGGGAGCGTGACTGTGGGAGGGTCGTAATCGCCTTGAGCGGTGGGCCCAAGGTCCGTCGTCTTCCAGGCTCCGTTTTGGTCGTAATAGCCTCGTTCCACCAGAAGGAATTGCGCCGCCGTATGATCCGACCCCTGGACTGGCCGGAATTGAACCGTGGAATCAAAACCCAGAATCAGCAATTCGTCCGGGCCTAATTCGCCGATCAACACTCGCCCGGAGGGTTCGCCTGTCGGGGCCGGGGCAAACCTGGTGGGAGGGCGGAATCGCACCAGCGCATCGTAGTTGGTCAGAATCAGATTTCTTGCCCGGATGGGGTCTTCCTCGACCGCGGCTTGCAGCTTCCCGGTTCCCTCCAGGTCTAGAATCGCCGGCATGGCTGCTTGAAAGAGACGAAAGTTGGCGGCCAGATCGACAAACGATGGGCTTAGATTTTGCGGCGCGGAGACCCTATTAGAGCTGTCCACGCCGAAGGAACCGAAGCCGATTGAATCGAATTCCGCCAGCGCGTAAAAGGAATTGCGTGCGCCGGCCAGTTCTCTTACCGCCTCTGGGCTCCAGTGGGGGTTGTCCGGGCGCCGATAACGAGCGGAAATCAACCGGTAAGGATTGGTTGGCTGGGCAGAGGTGTCGGACGAGAGGATGTCGATATCGGGCGCGGTCGCCTTCCAGAGGTCGAGCATGTGCGACACCGCTCCGCCGCTGGGGTAACTCTCGCCCGGGCGGTCGAACTTCTCGAAGTTATCGTTCGTGCCGTAACCGCCGTTCCAGGCATTGACGTACGTCACCAGCGGGTAGATCTGCTTGCCGGCCTTGGCCACTTCGTTGATGTAGGTGGAGAGGTAATACGCGTTGAAAGCTTCGTCCGCAATCCGGCCAAAAACTTCCTTCCACGTTCCAGGCCTCTTCTTAAGAGCCGTCACCAGCGACGCTGGCGCCGGACCGTTGAACAGCTTGTTGGATTCCGCGGAAAAATCGCGAACGCTGCCCAGCGAGCCGGGCTCGTTCTCCACCTGCATCATGATGACGGTGCGGTCGGCCTCGTCGATTTCCCGAAGGTGCTTCATCATGGCGGAATAGGCCTTGCGGTCGGCATCCAGGTTCGCCTTCGACATGGGCGAGAGCACACGAATGGGCTTGCCGTTGGCGTCGATCACCCGGGTAAACCGTTGGGGATTGGACTTGACCCAGTTGGGCGTCCAGTCCATCGCCCCGTTCTTCCAGGTGCCGAACCAGAGCATTACGGCCCGCAGGCCATGCGAGCGCGTAGCCGTGAGAATCTTGTCGAAGTCGGCGAAATCGAATTTGCCTTCCTCGGGTTCGATCACGTTCCAATAGACGGGGTATTCCACCACGTTCGCGTCCATGGCCTTGAGCCTGGGCCAGGCCGCTTCCATCCGGTCCGGAAAGGCGCTGAAGTTGCCCACCTGGCCGCCCAGGATGAGGAAGGGCTTCCCATCCACCAGGAACGTGAACTTCTCGCCTTTCTTCACCAGTTGCGGGATTGGCTTCCCCTGCCCGATAGCCAGCGAAGCGGCGCAGGCCAGCACCAGAGAAAGTTGGAAGAATCTTTTCACCACAACGACCTCCTGAGACCGCCGCTCCCTTCGGGCGGTCTCCTCAGCAACTCTTCGCTGCTCATTCGTAGCGGTAGACCTGCACCCGCAGAATGGTGTTGGGACGCAGGGTCAGAATCTCGCCCTGCCCGATGTCGTCGCCGCCGAGCTGGCGGACAACCATCCACTGGCCGTCCACGAATTTGCCCTCCTGCACGATCCCCAGTCCAACGGTCGACGGCCCCGGTGTATTCGGGGTGAACCCGATCCGCAATCCGCCGCCACCCAGGTAAAATTCATCCGGTCCAGACGCCACCAGAATCGCGGCCGCCTCCATGGGCGGTTGCGGGCTGCCCTCGGTCCCTGCGGTTGAAGCAGGGGCGGCGGGCTGCGCCGGAGCGCGGCGTTGACCTTGCTGCGCCAGGGGTTCAGGCGCTATCGGAACGCGGCCCCGTCCCACGTAGCTGGCGGTCAACGTGTAATTGCCGAGTTTTACCTGCTTGGGGGCTTCGCCTTGCTTCAGCCGCAGGGCGGTCATGCTCTCCTTGCCTTGGTTGGCCGTGATGACCGGCGCCATTTGGGCAATCAGACGATAGGTCGCGGCCAGCTCGCTGTCCGCGCTGATGCTCCTCTCGATGAAGAACGGAGAGTAGGCAATGGCGTTATATTTGCCGAAGGCTACCAGAGCGTTAGCGGGGTTGAGACTAGTCTCCGGAATGAACAGGGGGTTGCCGTTGCGCGTGAAGCGCTCGCAGGTCCAGTCGAACTCCGGAATATAAAGATCGGGCGCCAGGATGTCGAGCGCCGGCGCCCCGGCTCTCCAGATATCGTGTACCTGCGGCAGCGGGCCTCCACTCGGATACGTACCCGGCCACGCCATGTCCGGCTGCTGCAGCCAGCCGTTGACATACATGGGGATGGCGTATTCCGCCTTGCCCTCCGACACTACCTTGTTGACGTAGCGGGCATAGTGCCACGCCATGAAGAACTCGTCGGCGGCCCAGTGGAGATTGCGCCAGCCCGTCTCGTGTTCTTCCTTGCTCATCGGCGGGGAGTTGGTTTGGATCGGCATCTCTACACTGTCCGGCTTCCCGACGCCGAAGACTTCCTCCCAGGTGCCGGCAGTCTTCGAGCCGTTAGCCGACCACACTTCGCGGAGTTCCGGCGCCAGCGTCTCGCGGTGCTTCTGGAGGTAGTCCATCAGCTCTTTGGGCACAGGCCCGGAGAAGGCTTTGTTGGCGGGCTCGGAGCGGTCGCGCGAATCGCGCAACACACCCACTTCGTTCTCCACCTGCATCGCCAGCACGGTGTGATGTTGCCCATCGGTTTCCCGGATATGGCGCATCAAGGCGCGAAACGCGCGCGCGTCGGCGTCGCGGCTCGCGTCCCCGAAAGTGCTGAGCAGTTCGATGCTCTTGCCGCCCTGGAGACGAATCCGCGGATAGCGCTTGTAGTCCTTCTTTACCCAATAGGGCGCGTAGCTCG
>CAZARO010000785.1:0-3546 GCA_964487165.1 uncultured Solibacteraceae bacterium
TTGCCCGGAAATTCAGCTCCGAAGGCGAGATGCGATGGCCGCGGCCGTGGCGCGCGAGGAAGGCGACGCGCTTGCCGGCCAGCGTGCCCAGGACATAATTGTCCGACGGGTCGCCGAAGGGAGTCTGCATCAGGACTTCCTCCGCCGCTTCAAATCCGGGCATGGTGTAGAGGCCGCTGCCGCCGATGATTCCGATTTCTGCTTTCATGTGGTGAGGGAGCCGTCAGCTTCCAGCTATCTGCTGTCAGCTTCCGGGGGTTCCTTTCTCTTGGATAAGTTCTAATAATACGCCGCTTGGAGGCTCGACGAAGACGTGGCAGGGGGCGCCGGACTCGACTCTGGCTCCGGCCGCTTGCAACTGGGCGATGGCTTCGGGCAGGTTGGTCACTCGGAGCCGGATGGATCGCTCCCTGGGAGCGGTGGTTCGGTTGGGGACCGCTTGAATCGCGTCGAGCAGCTTGTCGATGCCTTCGCCGGTGGTGGCTACCGTTTTCACGATGGCGGGATGGCGGCCGTTGGCGAGGCTGAGCATGGCTTCGAGTTCCTGCTCCACGCGGCCGGCGCCGGGTTGGTCGGATTTATTGATGGCGAAAACGTCGGCGATTTCCAGAATGCCGGCCTTGATGGTCTGGACATCGTCGCCCATGCCGGCCACCAGGACCACGACGGTTACCTGGGCAAGGTTCGCGATTTCGATTTCGGCTTGACCCACACCAACGGTTTCGATGACGACGAAGTCTTTACCGGCGGCGTTCATGAGCCGGACCATGTCGGCGGTGGCACGCGCCAAGCCGCCCAGGCTGCCGCGCGTGGCCATGGAGCGGATGAAGATCCCGGGGTCGTCATGGTGCTGCTGCATGCGGATGCGGTCGCCGAGGATGGCTCCGCCCGAGGCACGGCTGGAGGGGTCGACTGCGATGATGGCGAGCGTCTTGCCCTGCCGGCGGAGGGCGGAGGCGAGCGCGGAGACAAGCGTGCTCTTCCCCGCGCCGGGCGGACCGGTGATGCCGAGGATGCGGGCATGCCCGGGCGGAAGGGTGTCCACCATGGCGAGCGCATTTGGGTCGCGATTTTCGACGCCTGTCGCCGTGCGCGCCAGCATTCGTTCGTCGAAGCTCATCGGGTTTTCAGCAGCTCGCGGGCGATCACCAGGCGCTGGATTTCGCTGGTCCCTTCGCCAATGGTGCAGAGCTTCACGTCGCGATAGAACTTCTCCACGGGATAGTCTTTGGTGAAACCGTAGCCGCCGTGAATCTGCACGGCCTCGCCGGCGATGCGCACCGCGGCCTCGGACGCGAAGAGCTTGGCCATGGATGACTCGCGCGTCACGCGGCAGCCGTGATCGAGCATCCAGGCGGCGCGGTAATTCAGCAGCCGCGCGGCGTCGAGATCGACCGCCATATCCACCAGCTTATGCTGAATGGCCTGGAACTCCGAAATGGGCCGGCCGAACTGCTTGCGCATTTTGGAGTAGCGCAGAGACGCGTCGTACGCGCCCTGGGCCATGCCGATGGAGAGCGCGGCGATGGAGACGCGTCCGCCATCCAGGATTTTGAGGCTGTCGACGAAGCCGTCGTTCTTGCGCCCGAGCAGCTGCCCGGCGCCCAGGCGGCAATGCTCGAAGATCACTTCGCCGGTGGCGCTGGCGCGAAGCCCAAGCTTGTTTTCCTTCTTGCCGAGGCGAAAGCCGGGAGTGTCTTTCTCGATGAGGAAGGCCGAGATTCCGTGCTGCGCGGCGGCGCGGTCAGTGACTGCCATGGCCACGCACACGTCGGCGTAGTGCGCGTTGGTGGTGAAAGTCTTGGAGCCGTTGAGGACCCAGCATTCGCCCTCAAGCTCGGCGTGAGTGCGCGTGCCGGCGGCGTCGGAACCGGCTTCCGGCTCAGTCAGCGACCAGCAGCCGATCCATTCTCCCGTGGCCAGCTTGGGAAGATAGCGCTCGCGCTGTTCCAGGGTGCCCATTTTGTAAATATGGTTGGAACACAGCGAGGTGTGGGCCGCCACGATGATGCCCACCGAGCCATCCACGCGCGAGAGTTCCTCAATAATGATGGAGTATTCGATGTAGCCCAGGCCGGCGCCGCCGAATTCCTCGGGAAAAATGGAGCCCATGTAGCCGAGCTGGCCCAGTTTGCGGATTACATCGAGGGGGAACGTCTGGGCTTCGTCCCATTCCATGACGTGGGGCGCAATTTCGCCCTCGGCGAACTCCCGCACGGCCTTGCGGAGTGCAATCTGTTCCGGCGTGTACTCGAAATCCATGACTCTAGCTGGCCGAGTGCCACTCGGCAGCAGATTGCCAATCTGCCCTACGGTGCGACATGACTAGACGATCTCTTCGCGGGTGGAATCCCAGCGGACGGTGCGCTGCTGGCGGTAGCTTTCGACAGCCATGCGGCAGGCGATGGACACGCGATAGCCCAGTTCGAAGGGACAGTTCGGCTCGCGGCCGGTGCGAATGGCGTCGAGAAAGTTCTGCATGTGGGCCTTGGGATCGGTGCGCGTGACGCCCGCCATCTCGTTGCCGTCTTGCCGGTTTTTCTTCTCGGGCGCGTAGCGAATGGTCTGCGGGGTGCGGGAAATGGTGCCCGCGGTGCCCATCACGTCCTCAGTGACGCCCAGGCGCTCATTGCCGAATCCGCAATCCCAGGTGTAGAGAATCTCCTCTTCGTGCTCCATGGCTACGGTCATAGTATCGGGTACTTCGCGGCCATCCTTCCATAGATAGATGCCTCCGGTCATAGTAACGGTGCGAGGAATTCGCAGTCCCATGGTCTTGTACCAGAAGGCCAACTGATGGCTCATGTTCTCAAAGACGCTGCCGCCGGAGTAGTCCCAGAAATAGCGCCAGTTGACGAAGCGGTGAGCGTCGAAGGGGAGCTCGGGCGACTCTCCCAGGAAGGCTTTCCAGTGGATATTTTCGGGCGTCATGTCGGGATAGACGGGACGCGCCCACTGGGGCTTGCCGTGGGGAGTGTTGCGGTACATGCGCGCCTGAATGAAGGTGACCTTGCCCATGAGATCGGGCTGGAGGAAGCAGGTGGCGTCGGACACCTGGCCGCTGGAGGTGAACTGGTGGCCGATCTGAACGGTGCGCTGGCTGCCGGCGCTTGTGTTGGCTCGATCAAGGGCGGCGCGCATGGTCTTGGCGTGGTCCAGCGTGAAGGCCATGGTCTTTTCGATGTAGACGTGCTTGCCGGCGTCGAGCGCGGCCACGAAGTGTTCGGCGTGGAGATGCTGCGGGGTGGCGATGAGGACGGCGTCCACGGCAGGATCTTCCAGCAGGCGGCGATAGTCGGGATGCTGGCGGGCGGCGGACGCGATGGCGCGCGATTCTTCCAGGCGGCGGGAGTAAATGTCGGCCACGCCGATGCATTCGGTGTTGGGGCAGGCCAGAGCTTCGCGGAGGAGCTCAGTGCCGCGCGCGCCGGTGCCGATGACGCCGAAGCGTACGCGGTTGTGGGCGCCGAGGACGTTGGGCGCGGCCAGGGTGCCGGCGAGTCCGGTGGCCATGTTGCCGATGAAATTACGGCGAGACTGCATGGT
>CAZARO010000786.1:0-3542 GCA_964487165.1 uncultured Solibacteraceae bacterium
ATGCGCTTGCGGCTGGCGGCGGTGAGGCAAAGCGTGCCTTCGAGGCGATGATGACTATGCGAAAGATCGACATCGCCGCCATCGAGGCGGCCCGGCGACGCTGACGTGAACACGCCGAAATCTCCTTATTAGTCTGGATCCTCCGAGGCCGAACTGGTTGCGACGATACGAGCTGTTTTTGCCAGAACTACGCCGGACAGCCTCCACGAAGGTGCCCTGGTCAATGTACGATAGGCGTCTTTCGGTCAAGCGAGCTTACGTTGATTGCCCAAAGCTACCGCCGGCCCGCAAGGTGCGGCTGGAGATACTGCTTGGTTCTAAGGCGTGGGTTGAAACTAGAGGAAGTTTTGAAGAAGGGCAGGTCTAAGCTTCTCGGGCACCAAATCCGGTATTTAGGAAGAACTCTTGTACTTGGCTAAATTCATTAGATGCTTGTCGAGTTCGTCCAATTTCTTGTTATTGTCGTCCATCGTTTTCTCCGTCCCGGCGAAATACTTCTTGAAGATCGCCAGGGCTTGATCGATCTTTTTCTTGTCGTCGGGTTTCTTCTCGTCCAGGCCGAAATCCTCGTCATCGATTTCGTCCTCCGCTTGGACCAAAGCGTTCTTGACTTTGGAGAACTCGTCCTGCATCTCCAGAAGCTGCTTCTTGAGAATTTCTCTGGTCGCCTGGAACTTTTGCCAAGACTTCAAGGCGTCTTCTGTTTTCTTATCGGCCGCCTGAAGTCTCGCAGTTGGAATCTTAGCGCTATTGCCCAGAATTTTCTTGGCGTCCGCCACTGCCTTGTCCCAGTCCGAAACAGCCATGGGTCCTCCTCCCAGGTTAGATTCGTGTGATTGTGACATCGGCATGATCCGAAGTCAAGGCCATTTCAACGACTACCACCAAATATTCAAAGGTGGTTTGTACGCCTCAGGACGCCTTCTCATTACCTACGGAATCCGGGACGCGCACTGCTCAGGTCTTAAACAGGAACGATGCCCGCCGCCGGAACTCCGGACCGAAGTTTGAAGCGCGGCGTGTTGAGATGAACCTCAGCCGATTGGGTTCGCACTGTGGCGACCCCAAAAGCATGCACCGAGCCCTCACTCCACTCCGTGGTCCCGCAATTGCACGATCTGCGGCTCGCTCAGATTCCGCATTCCGGAGTCGTGAATGGTCCGCAGGTACTTCACGTCCACACCGTGATCGTGCAGGTCCACCAACTCGCTCGGAGTGAAGCGGTACCCCAGATCCCGCGTCGCCGACACGAAATCGCTGGCCACGCCGTGATCGCGCAGTTCGATAATCTCGTCGGCGGCGAGCCTGCCATAGCCGGCGTCGTGAAGGCCGCGCAGATAGGCGGGCGTCACGCCGTGATCGCGCAACTCCACCAGCTCCACCGCGGCCGGGCGCAAGCCGTAGAGCTGCAGATCGCGCACGAAGTTCGAATCGATACCGTGATCGCGCAGTTCCACCATCTGATTCACCGGGAGCTGATACCCGGCGTCCTTCAAATCCTCGACGAATTGCGCCTTGACTCCGTGGTCGCGCAGCTGGATATAGTCCTGGGCGCGGAAATTGCGATAGCCGGCGCGGTTCATATCGTGTACGTAGGCGAGATTGACGCCGTGCGCTGCCATATCGAGCACATCCCGCAGCGACGAAGCGATGCCCGCGTTGTGTACTTCGCGCACGAAATCCAGGTTGATATTCGAGATGATCATCAGAAAGAGATCGTCCTCGCGCGGCGCGGCGAATCCCAGGCTGTCGAGCTCTTTCTGGAATGCCGGATTGGGAGTCAGGGTGAAGCTGCCGGAGCCGCGGCCCCACGCGAATTTGCCCACGCACTGCAAGGTTCCCGCGTCCTGCACGTAGGTGAATTTTACCGGACCGCTGTGGTCCAGCATGTCGAGCGAAAAGCCGCGGAAGTTGGCCAGCGGAACGTCGCTGCTTTCCACTTCCCGACGGCCGGGTCGCGACCGCTCCACAGTGAAATGCACCTTGCCGGATGCACTGGTGCGGCTCAATTTCCATCCTTGGCCTGTCGACGCCGTGCCCGGCGCGATCAGCACCTCCAGAATCACCGCCCCCGCGATGATGGCAAACCATCCAAAATCTCTCATGGGATTACTCCTGCCTGCTTCAGTTTGACGATCTGAGCAAGGCTCAGCCGGGAGCCGTATTGCGCGGCATTCCGCAAGGTCTCCGGCCGGACACCGTGGGCGAATGCGTCGACCACTTCGCGAATCTCCACATGCGCGAGGCCGGCTTCGCGCAGGGCGCGCAACATCTCCGGCGGAACACCGTGGTTGCGCAGTTCAATCAGTTCCGCGGCGGTCATCCGCTCCCAGCCGGATTGGCTGATGTCCGCCAGGAACTGGGCATTCACGCCGTGGTCCTTCAAGCTGATGATTTCGTCCACCGAAAGATTGCCGTACCCCGCCGCCACCAGGGCTGCCAGAAACGATCCGTGCGGATTCACCGGCGCAGAAGCGGGGCGGGGAAGCTCGCGAGCGGGTGCCGGCGGCGCCGATTGCGCCAAAACGATCCAACGGGGTGCGCGCGCGCCCGCCGCCACCAGCGCGAGCAGCGCCATCGCGGTGAAAGCCACGCGGACGAGCGAGGCGCGTGGGCTGAAATGGCGCCCGCTGTCGAGCAGGACCTCGATCCGGTCGCCCAGGTGCGACCGCGAACCGGCCATCCCGGCCGCCAGCGCCATGCGGCGCTGCGACCGGCACAATTCGAAGAGGCGAGCCAGGCTGGCGGCATACGGCCGCACCTCGCCGGTCCGCGACACCACCCAATCGTCTGCGGCCAGTTCCCGCTCGCGCGCGATGCGGCCGAGGACCCAGGCCGCGACCGGGTGCAGGCCGGCTATCGCACCCAGGCCGCGGGCCAGCAGATTGGTCCAGTCGTCACGGCGGGCCACGTGCGCCAGCTCATGCAGCAGAGCGTGGTCCAGTTCGCGCTCGCCGAACTGGTCGATGAGCGGCGCCGGCAGAATCACCGCGGGATGCCGGAAACCAGTGGCCATGGGGGACGCGACCTGCCGCGAAATCAGCAGCCGCACCGGCCGGTGGATGCCGCTGGCCGCGACCCAGTAGCGGAATCTCTCGCCGAGGGCTTCGGGCGCGGCGTGGGCTGCACGCTTCACCTTGTAGAGATAAGCGAAGCTCCAGGCGATGCGGAGGAGTTGCGCCAGGGCGAACAGACCCCACAGCACCCCGGCCGCGCGCAGCCAGCGTCCGGGCGGAAGGCGCAGGGGAAATATCGCCCGCGGGGCCTCCGGGGCAGGGAAGAGCGCCGGGGCGATTGGCGCCGGCGTGCGCGGCGCGGTGACTGCCGGACCGCGAGCGGCGCTCCGCACCACCCCGCGGCGAGCCACACTGAAAGGCGCGATCAGCACCAGTGCGAGCACCGCCCACCAGAGGAGGTGGCGCGTGGCCGCGTTGGTCCGCGGCAGGCAGCGGGCCAGCGTCCACGCCGCGCCGGCCAGCGCCAACGAGATCCAGAAGCTATTCAGCGCGCCGGCCAGCGCCGCGCGCGCGATCGGCTCGATT
>CAZARO010000787.1:0-3537 GCA_964487165.1 uncultured Solibacteraceae bacterium
GCCGGGTACATTCTCACCAACAATCACGTAGTGGATAAAGCTGCCCGCTTGCAGGTGAAATTCCCCGGCGACACCAACGAGTACGACGCCAAAGTGGTGGGCACCGACCTCGCCACCGACCTGGCGGTGATTCGCGTGCAGGGCAAGCACAACCTGACGCCCGCCAAAATCGGCAATTCCGACGCCGTACAAGTGGGCGACTGGGCTATGGCGATCGGCTCGCCGTTCGGCTTCGACGCCACCGTGACGGCCGGCATCATCAGCGCCAAAGAGCGCACCATGAATGACGATGAGTCCATGCAGTTCCAGCATTTCCTGCAGACGGACGCGGCCATTAATCCCGGAAACAGCGGCGGACCGCTGCTGAATATGCGTGGCGAAGTGATTGGTATCAACACCGCCATTGCTTCGCGGACGGGCGGCTATCAGGGGATCGGCTTCGCGCTTCCCATCAACACCGCGGCCACCGTCTATAACGAGATTATCAAGACCGGCACCGTGACCCGCGGATCCATCGGCATCCGGTTCGCCATTTCCGACTTGCCCGACACCGTGGCCAAGATCAAGGCCAGCGGCGCCAGCGAGGGAGTGTTCGTCGAGGAAATCGTTCACGGACCGTCGGAGAAGGCCGGACTCAAAGAGGGCGATGTCATTATCGCGATCAACGGAAAACCGGTGCACACCGGGGATGACCTGGTGAATACCGTTACCGTCACCCCGATCGGCAATAGCGTGAACCTCACCGTGCTGCGCGACGGCAAGCGCGGCGATTATAAGGTAGTGGTCGGCAACATGAAGCAGATTTTCCCCGAAAAGTTCGGGGAAAGCGAGCAGAACGAACCCAACAAGCCGGAACCCACCAGTGTCAGTTTCGGCATGACCATCGTGCCGCTGTCTGACCGCCTGCGCGATAGCTTGGATCTCAAGGATAAGGCCGGGGTCCGGGTGCAGGAAGTGGATCCCAACTCGTTCGCGGAAGACCTGAAGCTCTCGGCCGGCGACATCATTGTTTCCATCGGCTACGTAGACAAGGGAGTTCCGGTGACGCAGGCGATCACTTCCGTGGAGGATGTCAAGCGCGTGCAGGCGCAGCTCAAACCGGGCGATTCGGTGAAGCTGCACATCCTGCATCGCGACAATTCCAGGACCAGTGCCTGGTCTTCGCGCTATCTGGCGGGAGTAGTGCCCGCCCCCGGAAGGTAAACCACCTCCACATGGTGGTGTCTCGGCAGTGCGCTTCGGTGGCGGAATTATCTTCTATTACCCCCCCAACGCGGCTATTTTTTGTCCACGCATATTGGTACACTATTTCACCATGCGGAAGATTCTGACCTTTGCGGCAACCCTGGCTACGGTAGGGCTTGCCTGGGGTGGCGGATCCACCACCACACCCGCCCGGAATAAGGCTTTAGCCAAGCCGTCGACCACCGCCGCCACGGTCAGAAAGACGCCCGCCGCCTCCCCCGCGGCCAGGCCGGGGGTGACGAAAAAGCCGGCAACCAGCGCCGCCACGGCGTCCGCCAGACGCACCGCCAAAATGGCGCCCGTAGTCCGCACCACGTGGCGTACGCGCCAGAGCGCACCGACGGCGGATCGCTATCGCGAGATTCAGGAAGCTCTGGCCGCCAGGGGCTACCTCTCAATGGAGGAGGCCAATGGCAACTGGGGCTCGTCTTCCACGGACGCCATGAAGAAGTTTCAAGCCGAGCAAACCCTGGAAACCACCGGTAGGATCGATTCGCTTTCGCTCATCGCGCTGGGCCTGGGCCCCAGGCACGATACGGCGTCGGCTCCCCGCATGGCGGACAGCACTACGCAACCCGAATCCGGCCGCAACTGAGTCTCACCTGCGGCGAATATTCCTTCGGAATATGGGAGGCAGAAGTCAGAAGTCAGGAGACAGAATGAAACCTGACTCCCCGAAGGTCTATCCTGAGAGCCGCTCATTCTGATTTCGCGGACGCTGGACGAGAACCCCGCGATGCGGGCGCGGCAGTCGGGCTCAGTTCGCCCCGGCGCCAGGTTTTCATTCTGACTTCACGGACCCGTTGGGGCCGCTTCTGACTTCTGTATTCCAAATCCCGCAGGGATTTCCTGGGCCGCAGGTCCAGGCGCTATCCCTCGCGCACGAACACGACGATCGGCTGCCCCTTATACGTAGTGAGCTCCAGATCCCGGAAGCCGCATTTTTCCGCCACCCGAATCGAAGACAGATTGTCCGGACTGATGATGCAGGTGGTCCGTGCCGGCGAGAAGTGCCCATCGCCCCAGCGGATCGCGGCCATCGCCGCCTCCGTCGCGTAGCCCTTGCCGTGCGCCCGCTTGGCGAGCACCCAACCGATCTCCGGCAGTTCCTTCGCTGACGACTGCATGTCCCGCTTGTAATCGGCGAATCCCACCTCGCCGGCGAAATCGCCCGAAGCCTTCTCCTCCACCACCCAATAGCCGAAGCCCAGCACGAACCAATGGCCCAGGTAACGCAGAAACCTGGTCCACGATTCCTCCTCCGTAAACGGCTTCCGCCCGAGTTGCCGGCTGACGGCGGGGTCGGCCCACATGGCGGCGCACGCGGGGAAATCCTCCAGGCGATGGCCCCGAAGCCTCAGCCGCTCCGTCTCAAGGACAGGAATCTGCATGAAGACATTTTGCTACATTCGCAAGATTCTTGAGCGATTTCGTACCATTACCATGCGCTATTGGTCTGCCGTGTTGTATAACGGTGGGGTCTCACGAATCGTGATCCGGGGGAGTGTCGTGAAACTTCGATCGCCAAGCCATTCGTTTCTCTTAGCTATTGCCATACTAGCTTCTGCCCTTTGGGCCCAACAGCCGAGCCATTCCGGAACTTTCCTAAACCTCGAGAAGGCCCAGCCGGTGCACACTCGTTATCTTGGCGACACGCTGGGCGCATCCGCCAGGCCGCTCGCCCTGGCCAGCGCCGATTTCGACGAAGACGGCATGCCCGACCTGGCCACCGGCTATGCCACCGGCAGCGGCACCGGCGCCGTCACCATTCACCGCGGCAACGTCGATGCCCTCTGGCCCTACGGCGCCGCGCTGCGCAACGGCACGCCCCCGCCGTTCCTGCCCGACGCGCGCGTGGTGGCCATCCCGGAGGAGCCGGATTTCCTGGGGGCCGGCGATTTCGACGCCGACGGCCATTGGGATCTGGTGGCGGCGCACCGCGGCTCGAAAGCGCTTTGGTTGCTGCGCGGCGATGGCCGGGGCGGCTTCTACCCGGCGGAGCGCATCGCGCTGCCCGGAGGTGTGACCGCGCTGGTGACCGGCGAATTGAACCGGCCTGACGGTCTTACCGATATCGCCGTGGCAGTAGCGGCGGGGCCCGGCAGCGGCGCGCAGGTGCTGGTCTTCGAGTCGCCCGCCGGAGCGCTGCGCGGCGAGCCGGAGGCGTTTCCACTCCCCACGGCGGCCGCGGCGCTGGCGCTGGCGGATCTCGACGGCGACCGGTGGAACGATCTCGCCATCGGCGTCGGCAAAGAGCTGCTCATCGTGCACAGCCGCGACCGCAAGCTGTCG
>CAZARO010000788.1:0-3535 GCA_964487165.1 uncultured Solibacteraceae bacterium
AGATCTGCACCGAGTCGTAATCGTCGCGCCGCAAATTGGTAAGCTCATATTCCCCGCCGGATTCGCCGCCCGGCACGGGAAGCAGCGATGGCGGCGCGTCCGGCGCCAGCGGATTCACGAACGCGAACCCGTCGGTGCCGCGCCGCCGCAAATACTTGGCGGTTACAAAGACGTGGGCTGCAATCTGCCGATCCACACCGGCATTCCAATTGGCGGCGCGCGGCAGCAGCAGGGGCATGTTGCCGATGGTAAAGGTGGTGGGCGCGGCGGGCCCGGCCGGCGAACCGTCGGCCTGAAAAGTGGTGGTAAGCGCCGTCTGGTCGAGCGGCCGTCCCAGCATATCCATGGTGACCGCGTCGTGCGTGATGGCATAGCCTCCCGAGACGCGCGTCCGCCCCGAGCGCCACGGCGACCACGAAATAGCCGCCCGCGGCGACCACGCCAGGGCACGAATCCGCTGGTCCCGATCCTCGCGGATTCCCAGATTGAATTGCAGCCGTTTCGCGATCCTCCAGGCGTCCAGCACATACGCCGAGGTTTCCACGTCACTCACATGGAAAAGCGCGCGCGGGCCGAAGGTGGTCTCCGAGAGCAGTTGGCCGGAAAGCCCCAGGACTTCGTAACCCGTGCTGCGATCGTCGGCGTGATAATGCCGCCAGTCGGCGCCGGCGCCCGCTTCGAATTGATGCGCGCCCAAGAACTGGAATTTGGGAAAATACGCGTGTACCAGGCCCTGGTCGCGCGCGGCTCCCGCGGTGGAGTTGACGAAGTAGTTGCCGCTGTTTCCCTCGGGAGAATACAGGTAGAGACCGGAGCCCTGCGGCGTTTGCGACTGCGCATACTGATGGTGCGCGTACCCGAAATCCACCAGCACGCCGCGGAAATAAACCTGATCTTTCAAGCTGCCGATGTAATCGCTGGTGTGTACGTTCTGCGTGGTGGAAACGGGGTTCAACGGCGCCAGCCCCACGCGCCCCTGGTTGTCCACGTTCACCAGGAAATCGGCGAAGAGAATGTTTTTGGGCGTCAGATTCACCTGGGTGTGCAGCAGATTGCTGCCAGCCCATCCGTGGGTGGTATTCTGGCCGCTGGGAAGCCCCGTCACCAGCGCTTCGGTGTATTCCGAATCGAAGGTATCGGAGAACCAGGCCCGCCCCTTGACGACCGGGCCGGAGACGCCGAACCGCGGATACCAGTTTCCCAGCCGGACTCCCTGCTGGATGTTGAACCCCGGAATGAAATCCGTCGCCGTGTAATGAAAAGCGTCCGTGCCATTTTGAATATTGATGTTCAGCACGCCCGCCGTCCCCTTGCCGTATTGCGCCGAAGGGAGCCCAGACGACAGGTCGAGCGAACGAATGCCCTCCACCGCCAGAAGCGTCTGCAACTGTCCGGAAATCGGGTTGCCGATGTCGAACCCATTGAGAAGATACAGTACCTGGTTCTCCGCCGACCCGTCGAAATGCAGAGCGCCGGCGGTGTCCTGCAGCACCCCTGGCATGAGTTGCATCGAGCTTCGCAAGCTGTGGCTGTTGGCGAACGGGATATCGTTCACCTCCGTGCCGGTGAGGTGTTCCCCGGTGAGCGATTGGTCCACGTCGACCGGCGATGTGGTGGCGTTTACATTCTCCGATTGAAATACCTCGCGCACGGCGTTGATCGCGAGCGTCAGCTCTTGCGCCCCTTCGATGTGTACCACGCGGTCCTTGAGCGCATAGAACCCCTGGCGTTCCACATCGAAAAGATAGTCGCCCGCGGCCGGCAGCTGGATGGTGAACGCGCCGGTCGGATCGGTCTGGACGGCGATGGCTGCATCGACGGCCGCCGCCGCGGGCCGCGCGCTGACGTGGGCGGCATCCACCGGCGCGTCGTTGTCGTCCACCACGCGCCCGCGCAGAGTGATATCGGCCGCGCCAAGCGGGAGTGCCGCCAAAAGGGAAACCGCGAGCCAGCGTACCGGCATAACTCTTTCTCAAAGATAGCCTACCGCCCGGCGATCTGCCCGGACCCGTGGTGCCTGTTACCGAGCCGCGACCGAAGGGAGCGGTTTTCCAGCGCTTGGACTAAAGCCAATCTTCATATAGAATGTCTGTATATGGATCTGCTGCAAGGCACGCTCGACATGTTGGTGCTCCGTACCCTCCTTTTGGGACCGTTGCATGGATATGGCATCGCCAAAGCCATTCGCAGCACTTCGAACGAAGCCCTGGATATCGAGTTCGGATCGCTGTATCCGGCACTCAAGCGGCTGGAGATCAAAGGCTGGATCTCCTCCAAATGGGAGATCTCGGAACTCCACCGCCGCGCCAAGAATTATCGGCTCACGCCCGCCGGGCGCAAGCAGTTGCGGCGCGAGCATTCGCAGTGGGCCGAATTCGTGGACGCCGTCGCCCTGGTGATGGGTCCGGCATCCGATTCCCTCTAGAACAGACTTCCTCTGGCCGCCCCAATTAAATCGCCTGGCGAATGTACGTCAGATTCTTTCTCATATCCGCCGCGACGTCAGATCCCGCATGCGTGTCGGTCTCCAGGTTCGCCGCCCCCGTGAAACCGATATCGCGAATGGCTTCCATCACCCGCGGGAAGGAAATGGTCCCCTCCCCCAAATAGTGAGGGTTGTCCTTCAGGTGAAATTGACAGATGCGGTCCTTGCCCAGCCAGCGAATCTCCTTCACTACATCGAAGCCGGCTTGCGTGGAGTTCCCGACATCGTAGTACACCGACACGTTCTTTGACTTCGCGCGGTCCATGATGCGGACGTTGTCTTCCGCCGAGAGGGTATCCTCTATGCCCAGGATTACCCCGGCCTTCGCGGCCTCCGGTGCGACCTCGCGGAGGGCATCGCCCACCGCATTGCGTTCGTCCGCGTTTTCGATGGCCC
Source organism: uncultured Solibacteraceae bacterium (assembly GCA_964487165.1). GTDB lineage: Bacteria > Acidobacteriota > Terriglobia > Bryobacterales > Bryobacteraceae > PALSA-129. Next base: position 2,882 of record CAZARO010000788.1, read on the forward strand.
ATTTTCCGAAGAACGGGAGCAGCAGCACGCTAGCCCGCAACGCGCTCGTGAGGCGGATGGCATCGAGCACCCACTTGGCGGCAAGTTTATCGCTCTTCAGCCCGTTATCGTGAAGCTTGTCCACGCAGGTGCCGTCGATTGGAATCCCATGCTCGCCGGAAAGGCTCAGGTATCGGGAGATCGTCTGCGGATCGTCCAGGGGCATTTTGCCGTCGACGATGCGCCTGCCGAACGACACCTGAACCCCATCGAAGCCGATTCGCTGGGCCAGCGGCAGCGCGTCCGGATTCGCTCCCAGCTTCAGGTTCCAGTCGGTCACGCCGACCGTTAGTTTGCCGCCGGTCCCACCCGCGAGACGCCAGCCCAAGCCGGCAAACGCCACGGATTGGACCAGCCTGCGGCGCGTCATACGTGCCATTCAGGCCTCCCTTACCACTTCAGTTTCAGGCTGGCTTCCCATTTCTCGGTGGAGGCCATCATTTCATCCCACGTCACCGCGCCTCCGCGGTAGGCCGCTGTGCGTCCCAGGATGCCGGTGAGGTTGCTGTCCACCGCCACGGCGGCGTTGTTGATGGGCTTCCCGCTGCGGATGCTCTCCACGAAGTTCTGCACGTTGGTAATGCATCCGCCGGTAAACGTATCGTCTTTCTGCGT
>CAZARO010000789.1:0-3532 GCA_964487165.1 uncultured Solibacteraceae bacterium
TGCTGGTGAGCATCGGTACCGCGTACCTGGTGCGGCATTCGGCCAGCATCATGGACTATGTGCAGGCGCTGTTCAGTTTCTTCATCGCACCGCTATTCGGCACGGTCCTGCTCGGTATGTTGTGGAAGCGTGCCACCGGCCCGGCCGGCTTCTGGGGCCTCACGGCCGGTACATTCTCCTCCATCGGCCTGTGGGCCTGGGTCAAAATCGACCCCACGGCCATCCGCTACGTGGCCTTGTCGCCTGACGCCAAGGATATGGCCGAGAACATGTTCCGCGCTCTGTGGTGCGGCCTTATCTGCATCGCTGTCACCGTAGGAGTGAGCCTGGTCACGAAGCCTAAACCCGACAGCGAGCTTGTCGGCTTGGTGTATGGCTGCACCGAAATCCCGTCGGAAGGCCATCTGCCGTGGTGGCAGAAGCCCATTTTCTGGGCCGGAGTGATCCTGGCCGTTTTCGTCGTTTTACAAATTATTTTCTGGTAGGAATATCATGCACAAACCCGGTATGCTTTCAATCTGGTTCTTCATCGGCATCCTTCTGTTGGCTTATGGAATTCTGATTCTGGGTGCGGGCATTTACGACCTGAGCAATCCGTCGGAGCACCCCGTGGTCCTGGCGGAGCTGCACGCCGGAATATGGTGGGGCGCACTGCTCACCGTTATCGGCGTCATCTACACTCTGAAATTCCGGCCCGGGAGGGGCAATTGACATGACCAACGGCAAAATGACATTCGGCGTCATCGTCGGCAATCGCGGATTCTTCCCCGGTCACCTGGCGGAAACCGGACGAACGGAGATGATCGCCGCGCTCGAAAAGGCCGGCCACAAACACGTTGTGGTAGGACCCTCGGAAGCCCGCCACGGCGCCATCGAATCGCTCGCCGAAGCGCATCTGTGCGCCGATCTTTTCCGCAAACACGCCGCCGAGATCGATGGCGTCATCGTGACGCTGCCGAATTTCGGCGACGAGCGGGCCATCGCCAACACCCTCCGCTGGGCCGGGTTGTCGGTTCCCGTGCTGATTCAGGCCACGCCCGATACGCCCGCCAAGATGGGCATCACCCATCGCCGCGACAGCTTCTGCGGCAAGATGTCGGCCTGCAACAACCTGACGCAGTATGGCATCCCCTTCTCCCTGACCACGCTGCACACCGAAGCTCCCGAATCCGAGGCGTTCGAGAAGGATCTCGCCTGGTTCGCCGCCGTCTGCCGCGTAGTGCGCGGCCTGCGCCGCCTGCGCATCGGCTCCATTGGCGCGCGCCCGGCGGCCTTCAACACGGTCCGCTACAGCGAAAAGATTCTCGAGCGCAGCGGCATCTCCATCGAGACTCTCGACCTTTCCGAAGTCCTCGGCCGCATCGCCAAAATGAAGGATGACGACCCGGCGGCGCAGGGCAAGCTGGCGGCCATCCGCCAATACGTTTCCACCGATACCGTGCCTCTCGAAGCGCTCATGAAGATGGCCAAATTGGGCGCCACCATCGATGGCTGGATGGCGGAAACGCAGGTGGCCATCAGCGCGGTGCAATGCTGGACGTCGCTGGAGGAATATTTCGGCGTGGTGCCCTGCACGGTGATGAGCATGATGAGCGACAATCTCATGTCCAGCGCCTGCGAAGTGGATATCTGCGGCGTGATCGGCATGCACGCGCTGCAACTCGCTTCCGGCACGCCCAGCGCGCTGCTCGACTGGAACAACAATTACGGCGACGATCCCAACAAGGCCGTCTGCTTCCATTGCAGCAACCTACCCAAGCATTTCTTCAAGGAAGTGCGCATGGATTTCCAGCAGATTATCGCCGGCACGGTGGGCCGTGAGAACGCCTACGGCACTTGCGAGGGCGTGGTGAAGGCCAGCCCCATGAGTTTCGCGCGCTTCTCCACTAACGACAGCCATGGCAACATACATGGATACGTGGGCGAAGGCCGGTTCACCGACGATCCGCTCACCACTTTCGGCGGCGCCGGCGTGGTGGAGATCCCCAATTTGCAAAGCTTGCTGCGCTTTATTTGCGAGCGTGGCTTCGAGCACCACGTGGCTGCCAACATGGCCCCCGTGTCGGCGGCGGTCCGGGAGGCAGCCACGCGGTACCTCGGATGGAGCGTGCATCATCACGTGTAGGATTGAGCTATCAGCACCCCCGATGCGCCTGCGGCGCAATCCATGGAGCCTGAAACTTCGAGAAGCTAAGTACACCATTTCGCAAATACAAATGCGTATTCCGCAGATCCAACTGCAACCGCTCCCTTACGGTCGCGGCTCTGTATGCAGCCTCGTTCAGAGCCGCGACCGTCAGGGAGCGGTTGCAGCAGAATACGTTGGCGAATTTATGAAATGGAGTACTAAGTGGGGCAGGTTGGCAACCTGCGGCCGATTGGTAATCAGCCTTGGCGGGTTGCCAACCCGCCGCAGGATGCCATCCTGCTCCACATCGGGCGCCCTGTACCAGTCTGCGGAACGAAGTTACTGGAGAGCTGATGTCTGCCCCTCGGAGATCCTATGAGCATTGTTGCCGGCGTCGATTTCGGAACCCTCAGCGTCCGCGTGTCTCTGTTCGACAGCGCCAAAGGTAAGCTGGGCGCGGGCGTGAGCGAGTATCTCCTGGCGCGCAAGAAGGAAGATCCCGACTACGCCACGCAGAGCCACCGGGACCACATGAAAGCCCTGGCCGATGCCATGCACGCCGCCGTGCGCGAGGCCGGCATCGCAGGGTCCGCCATTGAGGCCATCGCGCTCGATACCACGGGCTCCAGCGTCATTCCCGTGGACGCGCACCTGGAGCCGCTCGACGATTATTACCTCTGGTGCGACCATCGCGCCTGGCAAGAGGCCGCCGAAATCACCTCCGCCGCGCATGTCCGCGGGTTGGCGGCCATCGACTGGTGCGGCGGCACCTACTCTTCCGAGTGGGGCTTCGCCAAACTCCTGCACTGGCTGCGCCACAACCCCGCCAAGCGCCCCGCTTTTTCGACCGCCCTGGAGCATTGCGACATGGTGGCCGCCGTACTGTGCGGCATCCGCGACGTGGCCGCCGTCCCGCGCAGCATCTGCGCCATGGGCCACAAGTGGATGTGGAACGCCGCGCTGGGCGGCTTTCCGCCGGAAGACTTCCTAACGGCAGTCGACCCGCTCCTCGCCGACGTGCGCGAAAAGCTCGCCGGAAGGTATCAAACTTCCGACAAAATCGCCGGCCACCTTTCGCCGGAATGGGCCGAAAAGCTCGGACTGCGGGCCGGCATCCCCATACCCGTGGGCGCGTTCGACGCGCATTGGGACGCCATCGGCGCGGGCGTGCGATTGGGCGACGTGGTCAACGTGGTGGGCACTTCCACCTGCATCATGGCCATCAGCCGGGAGGCCGCGCTAGTGCCCGGCGTTTGCGGCGTGGTCCCGGGCTCCATCAATCCTGCATGCACCGGCATTGAGGCCGGACTTTCCGCTACCGGCGATATCTTCGACGGCGTGGCCCGCCGCGCAGGCACCAGCGTGGCGGAGCTTTCTCGCGGCCTGGAGCAGTATCGCGCCGGC
>CAZARO010000790.1:0-3521 GCA_964487165.1 uncultured Solibacteraceae bacterium
CCTGCCCCACTACTACTCGAATCGAATGGTGGTGCTGGCGGCAGCCGACGCGCTTCCCTGCGTTACCTTGGCGCGGATCTCGTAACTGCCGGCGCGAATGGCTCTCGCGGGGATGGTCATGAGGTACGGAACGCGGCCCAGGGCATCCGCGTGGGGTAGTTCCATGGGGGCGGTCTCCACCGTCGCGCCATCCTTGGCGATTTCCACTTCCACCACAGGCTTGGCGGCAATGGAAGCATCCGGGTAAATGATGAAAAACAGCCGGAACGGCGAGTTGGGGACCATCTTGATGGTTGTCTCCATGCTCGGAGTGACGCTGCCGCCCTCCACCTGGAAAGGGTCTTCGGGCTCCAGATCCTTGGCATCGGGCGTATACCAGCGGACGGGAATCAGAGGGGAGATTTCGACGCCCGTACCGCCTCGGGGGACAGTGAATTCGGTGTGCTGCGCGCCCGTCTTCGTGTCCGCGAGGTCCGATACCGCGGAGTCCAGCGTGTATTTGCCAGGCGCCAGATTCAGGATGGTCTTATCCAGGAGCTTGCCCCCGTCATGTTGCGCGGCAGTCACCTTCAAGGAGCGGTCGTTCGAGATCTTCTCGACCAGCGTGCCCTTGGAATCTTTGATGAGCGCCGCCAGCGTGCAGTGGATGTCCATTTCGGTGGGAGTGACCGCGGTCTGCAGTCCCTTGAGAGGCACTTCCACCAGAACGGCGACGGTGGCGGCGTCCTTCCTGGGGTGCAGCACCACGGCGGCGGCGCGATATCGCACATCGTCCGACAGCTTGCCGTCGGAAATGGTCTTGAGCAGCGGCAACTCAAACGGCGCCAGGCCCGCGGCGGCCGCCGCTGCCGGGAGCGCGAAGTAGCCGGTGCGGGCGTGAATCACCACGTCCTTGCGGCTGGTAGCCACGCCGAGCTTGCGGAAACTGCCGTCGTAATTCTGGATATTGGGATTGTAGGAGACCTCGTAGTAGGAGTTGATCTCCTCGTTGACGTGGTGCAGGGGCACGCGGAGGTCGTTGCTGTCGCCGATCAGGAAGCCGCCGGTGGATTCGGACAGATCGCGCAGCGGCAGGTCCAGATTGGCGCGGCCGGCAATCTCGGCGTTATCGGCGGCCATGATCTCGGCCTGGGCGGCGCCTCCATCCTGCCGCTGGGTGGTGTTGGCGCTGGCCGCGGTGGCGCCGTTCAACTGGGTCATGGCGGCGTTATTTTGCAGGCCGACCATCACGCCCCGCGTATCCACACTATAAAAGGTGACGTTATCGCGATTGGCGCTGGCCACCAGATGGCGGAACATGGTATCCAGTTCGGGCGTGAGGTACATTCCGGTCGTGAAGTACATGATGCTCTTGCGGCCGGGCATTTCGCGCAGGCCGGCCACCAGACCCTTGAGAGCATCGAGCGACATACGGGTGCCATTCGACTGCGCCGCCGAATCCATGCGCAACATGTCCAGCATGACCTTGGCCATCCCCGCGGTGGTCGGGTCAAGCGGAGGCCCCGACGCACTGTCACCCACGTCAGCCACGTTGGTAGCCTGGCTCAGCACGTTTACGTCCCGAATGGCCGCGCCGGTGGTGTTGGTGGGCGAAATGTTAAGGATGTCCTGCAACTGGGCCACGATGGCGTCCGATTCAGCAGTCAGGCGCGGCGCGCTCACCCCCTCGGTAGCCCGCATGATGGCCTTCACCAGGGCTTCGTGATCTTTGGTGAAATGTTGCAGAACCAGCAGCCGGGTATCGATGACCACCACCGAATAGAAGACGTTGACGCCCTGGTCGCCCTTCACCAGGTCGAGCGCGGCGGCACGCGAAATCTTGCGCTCGTCGGGACCGGCCAGCGGCTCAAAGGCCAGGGTTACCAGGCGTATCTGGCGCATCGGATCGAGCGGCGTGGAGGCGCCGGTAGCAGTGATCGCCTCGGAGCCCCGCACCTGGCGAAAGCTGAGAATGGTTTGCTGGACGCCGTTGTCGGTGACGGTGATCTCTTCCGGCTTGAGATCGGTGATGGGCTTGCCCTTTTTATCGCGCACCACAAGGTCGAGCAAGACTTCCTCGACGTTGCTCCTGGCGGCGGATTGTGGCTGCGGCAACGCTGGCGCCGCCGCAGCCATGAGGATGAGTGTGGCCGAGATGATGAGTCTCATGGGACTAAGTCCGTTCAGTGGCAAGCCGCTCCCTGACGGGGCGCCCTCTGGGCCCGGCTCTGAAACAAACCGTCAAATACGCGCCCCCCGTGACAGAGCCGCGATGGTCCGCCTGCCCTACTCCGAGGCGAACTTAACGGTCGTGCTGGAAACCGCCGTGGTGCTACCTTGTTTGGCCGTGGCGCGGATTTCATAACTGCCGTCCGGAATAGCCGCCGCGGGGATGCTCAGGACGTATGGGATGCGTCCCAGCGCGTCCGGCGCGGGGAGCTCCATCGGCACCTTCTGCAAGGTCTGGCCGTTCTGCATGAACTCGATCTCCACGGTCGCCTTGCCGGAAACCGCGGCATCGGGATAAACCGTAAAGAAGAGCCGGAGCATCGCGTTAGGGACCTTTTTGATGACGTTGTCCAGGGTAGGCGTCAGAGTGGCGCCCTGGAACTGGAAGGGTTCACTGGGGTCCATCCCTTTGGCATTCGGTGCGGCGGAGCGGATGGGCATCAGGCTCGAGATGCCCACGCCGTTGGCCGCGGCCACCGTGAAATCGGAGTGGTCCACGCCGATCTTCTGGTTGGCTTCATCCAGCACGGCAGTGTCCATCGTGTACTTGCCCGGAGGAAGATTGAACGTGGTCTTGTCCAGGAAGTTGCCTAACTTGTGCTGGTCTTCGTTCACCTTGAAAGAGCGGTCGCGAGTGACCTTCTCCACAACTTGACCGTTTGAATCCTTCACTAACGACGCGAAAGAGCAGTGCACGTCCAGAGTGCCGGCGGCCTGGGTCGCCTGCAGCGCGCGCATGGGCACTTCCACCATCACCGTGACGTCGGTGCCGCTTTTCTTCGGCTGGAGTTGCACCGCGCCGGCACGAAACTCCACGTCGAAGGGAAGCTTGCCGTCGGAAATCGCCTTGAGCAGCGGCAATTCGAAAGGCTCCAGGCCCGCCGCGCGCGCCTCCGGTGGCAGCGCAAAATAGCCGGTGCGGGCGTGAATCACGAGGTCCTTGCGGGTAGAGACAACACCCAGCTTTCGGAAACTGCCATCGAAATTGGTGATGCCGGGGTTGTAGGAGATTTCGTAATAGCTGCTGATTTCTTCGTTGATCTGGCGAAGCGGCACTCGCAGGTCGTTGCTGTCGCCGATGAGGAAGCCGCCGGTGGATTCGGCCAGATCGCGTAGCCCCAGCTGCACATTGGCACGGCCGGCAGTCTCGATCGTATCCGAAGCCGTCATCTGATCCGTGGTTACGCGCTCGGTCCCTGAAGTAGTGGCGTTGCTCGACTTTGCGCCGCCGTTCAACTGGTTCATAGCACCGCTGTTTTGCGCCTCGACCATCACCCCGCGGGTATCCACGCTGTAAAAGGTCACGTTATCCC
>CAZARO010000791.1:0-3518 GCA_964487165.1 uncultured Solibacteraceae bacterium
GTCGTAATTGATCCGGACCAGTCCGCCATAATGGGTATCCGCGCAGCCTTTCAGACAGAAGCAGCGCACGCACAAATCGGAAAATCGGCCGGTGAGCTGGTGCGAACTGAAGGTGGCGTGTACGTTATCGGGGTACCAGAACGTGACCGCAAAGTGGTCCCAGGAATCGCCCTTGTCGCTCTTCGTTCCCACCCAACTGGTCCGTCCGCCGGCTCCCGTCGCCTTCAACGGATGGCCCCCGAGGTACCAGTTCGCCATATCCAAAACATGGACATTCTGCTCCACGATGATGTCCCCGCTCAGCACCCGGTCGCTCAGCCAGTTGACCATCCGTTTCAGGCCCGGCTCCATATCGGGAGTGGAACGGTCCTCCCACGGCCGGTTGGCATAATAGTAGACTTGGGCCATCGCGATCTTCCCGATGTCTCCCCGCTGCATCCTGGTAACGGCCTCTTGAAACACCGGGCGCGCGCGGCTCTGAAAGTCCACCCAAAAGCTCAAGCCCTTGCTCTGCGCCTTCCGCCCGCTGGCCAGAAAGCTCTTGCTGTCGGGCACGTCCACCGCGACCGGTTTGGCGCAGAACACGTGCCTGCCGGCATCCACCGCCGCTGCAGCGTGCGCGGGGTGGTAATAAGGCGGCGTCTCGATCACCACCGCGTCGAGCTTCGACTCCGCCAGTTCCCGGCAGGCGTCCGGCCCCCAGTACGCCCGCCCGGCTTCCACCTTCAGTTCCTGGCGGGTGGCATCGAGCCTGCTCTTGATCACGTCCGCCACCGCCACTACGCGGGCGTCCGCATGGTCGGGGAAGAAAGGCGCAATCCAGTTGCCGCGGCTTCCACAACCCACCAAGCCCACTTCCACACGGGAATTGGCCTGCGATCCGAATACTGTCTGCGGCTTAAGCAAAAGCACGCCCCCGGCGGCCTGTAAGAAGCTCCGGCGCGGGGCCTTAAATGGAATGGCCATGACAACCTCCACGAAACGGTGTTTAAACGTTCATGATATACGAAATCGGACCGGTCACTCCGATATATTTCAGCCGTTCGGGGAGTTAGACGTAGGCCATCCCGAAGTTAATCCGTCCGCGGTCTCTCCGCATGATCGATAACCAGCACTTCCACCGGGCCTTTTGCCGGCACCAGCTTCAACCCGAGCTGCGCCTCTAGTGCGGCGACGATGTTCGGGAGGTTGCGCTCACCCTGTCCGGAAACCGGAAATCCCGCCAGCACGTCGTCCGGAGTGAAACTCAGATCGAGATCGAATTCGCCCGTGAATCCGGTCTTATCCAGGACCGGGCGATCGAGTATCAACGCCAGCTCCCTGATAAGGTCCGCCATGTGGACCTTGCTTCCTCTTATATGCAGCAGCCCTGCTTCGAACCCCGGAAAGGGTCCCGAGACATAGCCGCAGTCTACCTTCCCCGGGACATGTCGCGGCGGCGTGCCGGGCGGAAAAGAAATGCAGTCCGCCGGTTTCGCCGCCGGCAGCTTAGGGCCGCTCGAGGCTGCCGTCAAATCGTAGATCGGCAACTCTCGCGTCTCGCGGTGAAGCCGCAGCTGGAATCGATCGCTCAAGAGCGTCTTCCACATCGGCCATTCCTGCTTTGGATCGCTGCCGCTCGCCGCTTTAGCCTCGATATCGTAGCCCTCCGAATCGATCCAAGCCGGACCGCCGACCACCTGGGATGCCGGCAGCGGCAGCCAGTGAGGCGAGTCATGCGGCGCGTACGCAAATTGGATGAGCAGCATCAGCGATGCGTTCGCATGCATGCCCATCGTGTGCTGGAAGCGCTCGCTCCAGGCGGAAGTATTTCGTTTGATGGACACCGTCTGAAACGCCGGATGCGCGTCGGACTGGCCGAACAACCCGTATGCCGCGGCCACCAGCAACACCGCAACCGTCAGGACGCCCGATCCCAACCCGCTCCGCGCCGCCGGCCGCTTGAGGCCCAGCAGCCTCGCGATCCGGTCGGGCAGAGATGCGCCATTGGCGGCCACCGCGGCGCTGAGATGCGCCGGCCGGTACGATTCCAACTGCGCCAGCGCGCGCGCATACGTCAGCGCATCGCCGCTCACCGCGACCGCCACATCGTCACAGCACAGCTCGCGCTCGGCGCGGATGTGCCCCGAGACCCACCAGACCGCGGGATGATAAAACAGCATGGCCTCCGCCACGCTCTGCAAGATGTTGACCAGATAATCGTGCCGCCGGATGTGCGCCAGTTCATGCAGCAACAGTGCCTCCAGGTGCTCCGCGGGCAGGCCGCCCAGCGCCCCCACCGGGACCAGCACCACGGGGCGCAGCCAGCCCACCACCGTCGGCACCTGCACCAGCGCCGAGACCAGCAACCGCACGGGGCGGGAGAGCCCGATCTGAAGCCCGAGTTTCCGCAGAGTCTCCTGCCATTCCGGCGGCGCCTGCCGCACCAGCATCGATCGCATGCGTGCCGCCACCACCCATCCACCCGCCAGGCGCGCCCAAAAAACCGCCGCGCCGGCGAGCCAGGCGAGCACCACCCACGGCAGGAAGGGTGCCGAGCGCACGCTCTCCACCGTGGCGCGGACAGACGAAGGCAACGTGATGGTGGCGATGGCGGCGCCGCTGTTGGATGCGGCGGTGGGACCGCTGCGGACGGCATAGGCGGCGTCGGGATGTGCGTCCGCCGGCCCCGTGAGCCACCAGGTCACTAGCGGAGCGGCCATCATCGCCGCCAGTGCCGCGCATGCGAGTAAGTAACGCGCGTTGGGTGTCGCCGCGCGAGCCATCGCCCGCCGTGCGGCCGCATACAGAACCGCGATCGCTAAACCCTGCCAGAGGAAGTGGACCAGCGTCCACCCCAGGCGTTCCACCCACGGCTGCAAGGAGAGTGTTTCCATGGCGTTCATTGCGCGCGTCCTTTCTGTTTGGCAAAACCGTCCAGCATCCCGCGGATCTCGTCCAGTTCTTCGCGCGAGGCCGGTTGTGCCGCCAGGGCGCCCATCACCAGGCTTCGGGCCGATCCGCCGAACGCCCGTCTCAGCAGGTCGCCCGCGATTTGCCGCTGCGTTTGCTCTTTCGGAACGCTGGCCTCGTAAATGTGCGACCCGAAATGCTCGCCGCGGATGAGCAGACCCTTTTCGGTCATCAATTGCATGGTCTTCAGCGTGGTGGTGTAGCGGTTATCTTTGCCGAGTTGGTCGTGGACTTCGCGCACGGTCGCCATGCCCAGGGTCCAGAGAACCGCCAGAATGTCGATCTCGGCGGCGGTTGGAAGTGCCAGTGGCGCCGGCTTGCGGCGGGGAGCAGTCATAATTCACCATACGACGATTAAAATCGTAAGTCAACGATAAAAATCGTATCGAATGCCCGCCCGCTTGGACGCGCATTACTGAGTCTCGCAGAATACGGTGATAGATGCCGCCAGGCAGTGGGGCACGCCGGTGAACAGGCCGCTCGGCGCCGATTGCCAAGGTGCCCCTGGGTCGCGCGCAGGATACCATCCCAATGTCACTTACATTGGCCTATGAGCCGTACCTGCA
>CAZARO010000792.1:0-3516 GCA_964487165.1 uncultured Solibacteraceae bacterium
TCGCGCGCGGCGCGGTACTTATTGTAAGTCATCTGCTCGCGATACTTATCGGCCAGAGTAAGTACCGCCATGTCGGCTTCGTACATATAGCGGCAGGCATCGGCCAGACGCCACCACCCGCCCTTCCAGGGGCTCGAATACAGCATCTCTTCGCCCAACCCTTGCCGCGCCGCGGGGAACTCGTCCACCGTATAGAAGTGCGGCGTGGCGTAGTTATACAGCGCTGTCTCGGTGAAGAACGAGATAGTATGGCGGAAGTTACCAACATTATCGAGATAGCCGGGATACCAAACGTCGAAGGTTTCCTGGTGCATCGAGCCCGGCAGTCCGTGGTCGTCCAGATACTCCGCGATAGTCATGCCGATCAGGTTGAGCCAGCGCACCATCAGGGGGTGCATGTTAGCCGAGATGGGATCGGCGAACGGCGGCAGGTAAATTCGTCCCGGGAACGGCGCCGACTGGTGCTGCGTATAGAACACCAGCGGCTCGGTTTCCAGCGTCGCCTTAGTCACCAGGCGCGACTCGATCATGTTCAACATATACCCGTCGCGGTTGTTGTCGTGCCCCACATACTCCTGGTACAACTCCGGCAGGCCACTTACTTCGTACGGCGTGCCCACGTTCTGGCGATACCATTCGGCCACCGCGGTTTGCCCGTCCGGATTCATCGAGAACCACAGTTCCACGATCAGGTCTTGCCGGATAGATTTTACTTCGGGGGTGTCCAGGGCGATCAGGTCGTAGCCTAGTTGGATGGTGTGCTGGTGATTGGCCACTTCGGTGGCATGCAGGCCGCCATCGATGTGGATAATCGGCTTCATGTCGCGCGCCATGGCGTGCGCCTGCTCGTCGCTGATGCCGCGCGAGAGCGCCAGGCGCCGCGAGGTCTCCTTATAATGATCGAGCTGCGCCAGGTTGGCGGGATCGGAAATGAAGGCGATGAACCACTCGCGGCCGCGCGTGGTCTTGCCCACGTCGACCAGCTTGATGCGGTTCGACGCCGCCGCTACCTTGCGGAAATAACCCAGGGCGTCTTCGTACGTCGCGAGATAGAAATCGTCGCCGGGTTTATGGCCCAGCACCGATTCCGGCGTAGGCACCTGGGCCACGGCCGCTACCGCCAGGAGCAGGGGCAGCAGAAGCCGCTTGCCCGCGCGCGCGGCGCCGTGACTTCCTGCTGAGCCGTGACCGTCAGGGAGCGGTTGCGCTACCGTGAGTCGTTTCATGGCACCACCGCCAGCTTGTATTGATCCAAAAGATCCTCCAACTTAGTCGCGCTGAGATCCTTAGTGCGCAGATCCACAGCCAGCCGCTTGAGCTGCGCCGACCACCCCGCCTCCGCGCGCACAATCGCCGCGTCCTCCACCTGCGCCCGCAGGTCGTCCAGCAGCGGGATGCGGTCGCGCTGGAAGGCGTCGAGCGCGGCTTCGAGCTGCTTGCCCGGTTCCGACGCCGCCGGTCCCCTCGCCGTAAAGTAAGTGCGATTCAGTTCCGCCAGGCGCGTGATCTCGGTCTTTACCGATTCGGCCTCGCGCCGCCAAGCAGCCTGTTGCGGATTCCCGCCGCCTCCACGCCCGCCGCCGCGCCCCCCTCCGCCACCGCCCTCCGGCGCCATCGACGAGTTGTAGTACAGAGCGTTAAAAAGGAACTTGTAGGTGCCGTGCGACTGTCCGCGCCACTGCGGCCGGAAACCCAGGATGACGATGTGGCCGCTGCCGTAAACCGCGTCCAACGCCGCGGCCTTCCCCTGGATCGCTTCCGCCCCTAGCAGATACCCGCTCACCAGCGGATCGCGATCCTTCCCGTAGCTGGCCAGAACCCTGCCGCGAAAAGCCGGACGCGTGTCGAAGGCCTGATTGCGTTCGAACATCACCGCCGTCGTCGCGGGCAGCCCGGCCACCACGGGATGCCTGGTGTCGGGGATTTCGATGCGCAGCAGCGAGCCCGAGCAGAAGAACTGGTCCTGCCGCAAGCCGGCGAGCGCGTTGCTCACCGGGAGATTGAATTGTTCGATGGCGAACGAGGCGGCGTTGCCCAGCGTGATCAGCGTCCCGCCCGCGGTCACGAAATCGCGCAGCGCCTCCGCCCCCTCGTCGCCGATGCCGCCGGCATATTGTCCCGGCACGGTGCCGGGCCGAGCGCCGTCCATGATCTGGCGCGTGGCCATCTCGGCGATCACGATGGCGTCGTACTGGTCGCGGAGGTGGCCGTCGCGCACATCGGGGTTGTGCAGCACGGTGAAGGGAAAGTGGTACTGCTCCAGGATCCAACGGGTCCATCCTTCGTCGATGTTGCCGCTCCACGGCTGGTAGATGCCGATGCGCGGCTTCTTCACGGGCCACGCCTCGGGCGCCTCAGTCACCGACTTGGCGTCCACGCCGTTCTGCTTCAAGATCGCCGCGGCGTTGGTAGCGTAGACGGTGCCATCGGATTTGGCGAAGCTCACCGTGCCGCCGGCGGCCAGAATCTCGTTGACCGCGCGCAGTGCCGCGTTGCTCGAGTGCGAGAACGCGAACACCGGGCCGGAGCCTTCCACCTTTCCAGCAATCGGCTCCACGCGGTCGATCTTGCGCAGCGTGCCGCGAGTGGCATCGCCGATGGGTTGCGTCACCGCCACCACTTCCACGCCCATCTGGATGGGCAGCGTCCAACCGGTCACGTCGTAAGGCGTCTGCACAGGCGCGGCCGGCGCTCCAGCGGCTGCCGCTGCATTACCCGCTGCGCCGCCACCACCGCCGCGGCCGCCACCACCGCCTCCCCGGCCCCCGCCACCTGCCGCAGCGGGCGTCGGGGCAGGAGTTGCCGCAACCGGAGCCGCGGCCGCCGTCGCTGCTCCCCGGCCTCCGCCGCCACGTCCGCCACCCCCGGCAGCGGCGGCCGCGTTCGACGGTTGCGGCATGCCAGGCAGATTCGGGTACTTCTGAATGTCGAAAAGCTCCTTCACCAGGGCCGCGAACGGCTGGTCCATGAGCACCACCCAGTCGCCTTCCTTATATGTCGACCCGTTGGCCGTAAATTCGTGCGCCGCCTGGTGCACTTCGATGCCATCGATCAGGAGTTTCTCCACCAGCGTAGCCGCGGTCGGGCTGTCGCGCTGTTCGCGCGGGATGATGTACGCATACGGCGGGTCCTTCGAGAAGCGCGCGATCACGTCGCGGCCGGCGCGGTAGCGATCGAAGAGCAGTTCCTCGCGATTCTTGGCCGCGGTATCGAGCACCGCCATGGATGCCCCCAGCGTATACCGCACCGCATCGCCCAGCCGCCACCACCCACCCTTCCACGGGCTGGAGTAAAACACCTGGTTGCGCAAATCCTGGCTCTGCGCCGGAAAGTCGTTGGTCGTATAGAAGTGCGGTGTGGCATATTCGTACAGCGCCGTTTCGGTCAGAAACGAAACCGTGTTGCGGAAGTTGTTGACGTGGTCTACGAACCCCGGATACCAGTCGTCGAAACGGCCACGGTGCATCGCGCCGGGCATGTCGTGTTCATCCAGGTATGCCGCCATCGCGGTGCCGA
>CAZARO010000793.1:0-3514 GCA_964487165.1 uncultured Solibacteraceae bacterium
CGATTGCCTGCCCCACCCTTCTAGCCGACTGCACGCATGAATGGCCAAAGCCCAGGGCGCCGATTATGAATCGGCGCTGGACCGATTGCCAATCGGTCCGCAGGCTACCAGCCTGCCCCACTTGTCAATTGCTACCGCGCAGAATCCGCAGCGGGTCCACCATCAGAGCGCGGCGTGCGGGGAGAACTCCGGCGACCGCGACCGCAGCGGCCAGCACAATCGGGCCCGCGATCCACACCCACGACTTCGGCGACCCGCTATTCCCCGCAACTCGCGGTAGAAATTGCGACAGCAGGAACGCTCCGAACATGCCTGCCAGGGCGCCGGCGCCGGCAAGTTGCCCTCCTTCGCGGAGTATCTGGAGGATCACATGGCGGCGCCGCGCTCCCAGCGCGATGCGGATGGCCAGATCCCGCCGGCGTGCCCGCGCGGCGTCATTTAAGGTGCCGTACAAACCGAGAACCCCGAGCAACAGAGCCATCGCGGCGCAGGCTCCGACGATTACCGTAGCGATGTGCAAGGGCGCCAGCGCCGTTTGACTGAGGTACGTTTCCAGCGTCTCCACCACCAGCGGCGCCGGACCCTTGCCGGGCACCGCTTCCAGCGTCTCTTGCAGCGCGGCCAGCATCGTGCCGCTGGCGGATCGCGCGCCGACGATCAGCCTCATAGCGTAGAGGCAATCCTGCTCCATCGGGAAATAGATTGTGGGTTCCGTGCGCCGCTCAAAAGTACCCAACTGCGCGCCGTGCACCACACCGATAATCCCGGTGCGCTGGCCCAGATCGCCGATGATGGCCGCTCCCACGGCGTTGCCACCGAAGTACAGGTCCGCGGCCTCCTGATTGACCACGGCAACGCGGCACCTGGCGGCGCTGGGATCGCCGGAGAAGATTTGGCCGGCAAGCAGCGAGAATCCCATGGCGGCGAAGTACCCGGGCGACACCACGTTGGTGTCGAACTCGGCCCTCTCGAGCGACGACGGCACGGGCGCGGAAAATCGAGCCAGGGAGACTCGCTCCATTGGGAGCCCGGAGCGATCCGTGTAGTCGTAGTAGATGGTAGGGCGGCTTCCATCGGCCGCGGATCGGACAGCCATGACGCCGATGATCTCGACTGGCACACCCCCGGCATCGAGAATGGAACGGCCGGCGGTCTCGTCGCCGAAGAGAGTCTTGGATGCCGCTTCGTTGACAATCGCCACCCGGCACGTTCGATCCCTGAAATTGAACATGCGTCCGGCCTTCGGCGGCCAGGAGAATAGCGCGGACGAGTCGCGCGTGAACGCCGCCACATCCATCCTCACTTCGCGGTGCGGCACTCCCCGCGGCTCCACGCGGAATGACTGCCACGCCGGCTGGCTGCCCGGCGGGTGCGCGGTCCAAGCCATTCCGGAAACGCCAGCCACGCTTCGCGCCGCCTGTTCGACATGGCGGAAATATTGGAGATCCACGCCTTCATCCAGGTGCACTTGCACCGTGGCCAGTATGGGCTGCCCAAGGCGATGGCCGACGCCGGTCCGCAGCGCTTCGTGAAAACCCTGATAGAGAAATCCGGTGCAGATCGCGAGCAGGCAGCAGCACGCCATCTGCGCGATGACGAGACCGGCGCGCACAGCGCGGGAGATTCGCGACGGGCCGGCGCCTTCGCGGCCCAGGACGGCGGCCGGGCGATCGTGCCGGATTGCCAGCAGCGGCAGCCAGCCGCACGCGATAATAATTCCCACCCCCGCCGCGGATGTCAGCACGATGCTGAATAAGTCCGGCGCCAGCACCAGGAACTCGGCGTCCTGTTCGAACAGCAGCGCCGGGATAATTTTCGACGTCCACGCGGCCAGCAGCACGCTCAGCGCGCCGCCCGCGATGGAGATGACCACGCTATCGGAGACAACGGCTTGCGCCAGCCGGCCGCGGCTTACGCCTAACGCCACGCGAATCGAGATTTCCTGCGAGCGGGCCGCGGCGCGCCCCAGCAGGAACGAAGCCACGTTCACGCACGCGATGAAGAATACGAATCCGGCGGCCATTTGCAACAGCGTGCCGACACGCGCGAGACCTTCCGCCATTTCGGGCGTCATGCCGGTATACGGAATCGGGTTGATTTCGCCGGAGACAATGGCGGCCTTCGTCCGACTCGCGGAAACGCCAGGACGGAGCCCGGCGAGCACCCAAAAGTCGCGCGTGCGGCGATCGCTCTCCGGCAGCGACTCTTCACGTAACGGCCTCCATATATCGATCGCCCGGTCGCTGTAGATGCCCTCAACCCCGTCGGGTGCGACACCGGTCACGCGGACGTCGGCGCCTCCGATGCGCACCGTTTGGCCCGTGACGCCGGCATCGCCGTGGAACTCGCGCTGCCAGACGCGATGGCTGATCGCCACACCTCCATCGAGAGGGAGGTGGAAGAGCGCGGCGAGATCGGGAGTTACTTCGGCTACCGATTCGATCGCCGATTGACCGGCCAACTTGGCTGCGCACTGCGACACTCGTGCGGCGCCGACCCATTCGAAGACGCCGGCATTGCCTTTAAGCGCAAGGTAGTCCTTATACGAAACCGGTCCCGTGGCGCGATAACGGTCGCGCCCGAATAGCGAAACCACCGTGCCTTTGGTCGCGATGGGAAGGTTGCGCCAGGTGAGCCCCCGGATGAATCCGCGGACGGTTACATTGCTGCCCAGGCCGAGCGCGATGGTGAAGAGCAGCGCCAGCGTGAGGCCGGGGCTTCGCACCAGGGCACGTACCGAGTATCGGATGTCGCGTAATATGCCGGACAAGATTGCCTTATCGACTGCAACTGCAGGACCGCTGGCGGCCGGCTATTCTATGCGATTTTGCGGGTCTCGCCCGCGGAAAATGCCGCGGCAGGCGTTCGCTTGCGCATAGCGGCGTTCGGATTCGGACACCGCCGCTTACTCGTGCCGTAGCGCCTGCGCCGGATCGATGCGCAGTGCCCTCGCCGCCGGAACCAGGATGGCCACCATGGCGGTCAGCGCGAGCGCCGCGATCACCGCGCTATAAGTTAGCGGATCGTGCGCCGAAACCGGCCCGAGATAGCTTGCCAGAAGCCGCGCTGCCACCGCGCTCCCCGCAGTACCTGCCGCGATTCCGATGGCCACGGTCACTGCGCCTCGCGTCGCCACCAGGCTGACTACCTGCCGGCCGCGTGCACCCAGCGCCAGGCGAATCCCCAACTCGTACCTTCGCCGCGCCACCGCATAGCTCATCACGGCGTAGAGCCCGATGAGGGCCAGCGCCAGCCCCGCGATGGCGAATGTCCCCAGCAGCGCCAGCGCGAAGCGATGAGTGCCCAGCTCGGGTACAGAGGTATCGAGCGGTTGAACCCAGATAAAGCGCGTGTTCGGCAGCGCCCGCGCCAACTCCCGCTGCAGCGGCTCTACCAGGCCGGCGGCCCGCCCCTTGGCCCGCACTACCAGGATGCCGGGCGGGGCGGGAAAGGCTGAGGTCGGCAAATGGATGGCCGGCTGCACGGGAAGCCGCATGCCTTGATTGGGCGCGTC
>CAZARO010000794.1:0-3505 GCA_964487165.1 uncultured Solibacteraceae bacterium
CGAGTTGCAGCCCCAAGGCGGTAAGGTTCTGCCCTACCGCGTCGTGGAGGAACTTGGACAGCGTATTACGTTCGAATTCCTGGGCTTTCAACGCGCTCAAAACTGTGTTGCGCAATTCCTGCTCGGCCGTCTTCCAGGGCGTCATTTCGAGCGCCATGGCCCCGGCGTAGCGCTCCCCGCCGTTCGCGCGGATGGGAAAAACGGAGATGTACCAGGTGGTGTCGCCGCTGCGTTCCCGCAGATATAAGGTCTCGCCGGCTAACGCACGGGTGAATCGGCCGCACCACGCCTTAGCCCGCTCCGCGTCGAGCACATCCTGCGCGCTATGGCCGGTCAACTCTTCGGCCGGCTTACCCAGAACCGGGGTCGCCAGGCCGTAAACGCGGTGGAACACCAGGTCTTCGCGGACTATCCAAAGACACGATGGGCTCTGCTCCAGGTACGCTTCGGATAGGCATCCGCTTTCTGACATGTGGTGGGGCTAGCTCTTGCGGGCAACCACTTTGCGCACCGCTGCCGCCACGTCGCGCGCCACCAGCCCGTACTTGTTCAGAAGCTCGTCCGGCTGGCCGGATTCGGCGTAGGTATCGTGGATGCCCACGAATTCCATGGGGCAGGGCCGCGTCTCGGCCACCACTTGCGCCACCCGGACGCCCAAACCGGTGTCCACCAGGTGCTCCTCGGCCACCACGATAGCCCTGGTTTCCGCCGCCGCGCGCGCGATCGCCTCGCGGTCGATCGGCTTGGCCGTGTGCAAATCGATCACCCGCACCGAAACGCCCTCGGCCTCCAGGATGTCGGCGGCCAGCAGCGCCTGGGCCACCAGCAGGCCACTGGCGATAATGGTCACGTCCGTGCCCTCGGCCACCTGGATGGCCTTGCCGATTTCGAACTTCTGGTCGGGGCCGTACACGATGGCCGCTTTAGGGCGCCCGGTGCGAATGAAGACCGGACCCACATACGCCGCCGCGGCCTTTACCAGCGCCTTGGTGGAAACCTCATCGGCCGGCGCGATAACCACGAACCCGGCCAACGAGCAGGCCAGGCCGATTTCCTCGATGCTCATCTGCGAGGGGCCGTCTTCGCCGATGGAAATACCGCTGTGTGTGCCCACTACCTTAAGGTTGACGCGCGGGTAAGCTACGCAGCAGCGCAATTGCTCGAAGCCTTTATTCATGGCGAAGGCCGAGAAACTGGAGACAAACGGAATCTTCCCCGCCAGCGCTAGCCCCGCGCCCACCGCGCACATGTTGGCCTCGGCGATGCCCAGGGAGACGAAACGCTCCGGGAACTCCTTGGCGAAATAGGTGGTCATGGTCGAATGGGAAAGGTCGGCATCGCAGACCACCACATCTTTGTTCTCGCGGCCCAGTTCCACCAGCGCCCGCCCGAAGGCTTCGCGCGTGGCCACTCCCAGCTTGATTTCGAATTTGGTTTTCGCGGGCATCTTATTGCAGCTCCTGCAGGGCTAACTTGACTTCGTCCGCGGTGGGCGCGGTCCCGTGGAATTTGGGGTTATTCTCCATGAACGAAACGCCTTTTCCCTTGATGGTGTGGGCTATCAGGCAAGTGGGCTTTCCCTTGGTGGCCTCGGCCTCCGCCAGCGCCGCCTGGATGGCGGGCAAGCTGTGTCCGTCGATCTCGATGGTGTGCCATCCGAAAGAGCGCCATTTATCGGGCAGCGGATCCTCGGCCATGATGTCTTTTACGAAGCCATCGAGCTGGATGCGGTTGTTGTCCACGATGGCAACTACGTTGTCGAGCTTGTGGAAGGCGCCGGCCATGGCGGCTTCCCAAATCTGCCCTTCCTGGATCTCGCCATCTCCTAACAGCACGTAGGTGCGGGATTTGCGCCCGTCCAACCGCGCCGCGATTCCCATCCCGAGCGCCAGCGAAAGCCCCTCGCCCAGCGACCCGGTGGAAGCCTCCAGCGCCGGAATATAGCGCATGTCCGGATGGCCCTGGTAAACCGAACCTAATTTACGCAGTGTATTCAGCTGGTCCACGGGCGTCTGCTGGTATCCCGCTTCGGCCATCACGGCGTACAGCACCGGCGCGGCGTGTCCTTTAGAGAGAATAAACCGGTCGCGGTCCAGCAGGGTCGGATTTTTGGGGTCGATATGCATGTGGTTGAAGTACAGCTCCACCAGAATTTCGACCGCCGAGAGCGAACCTCCCGGATGGCCCGATTTGGCGGCGCCGATCATGACTACGATCTCCCGCCGGATTTTCAGGGCGATGGATTGCAATTCTTCGATGGATTTTGGCATGGGACGCCTTACATTCTATCATCTGCGGCCCACCACTTCCGCCATATCCCTAGTGCTAACTGGGGCAGCTAACGAAACGGCATATTGTCCTGGCCGGGGCGGACTCGTATGCTATGAACGGCGAAAACTACGTTCGCGCACAAACAGTTCTGGGTCCGAATATGCCACTTGACAGCAAAAACATAGGAAGCAATACCGGCAGCGAATTCTACGACGTGTGGGTTCTGCCTGCGGCACTCCGCCAGTTGGAGGAGTGTGGGGAGGCCGACCTGATGGAGGAACTGATCGCGATCTTTCAGACGGACACCGCCGAGAGGCTGGAAGTGCTGGGCCGCGCCGTGGAAACCACCGATTTTCCCACCGTGCGCACGGAAGCCCACACCATCAAAGGCAGCGCCCTCCAGGTGGGAGCCAATCGGGTGGCCGAATCCTGCCGCCGGCTGGAGGCGGAAGCCCGCCAGGCCCGGTCTGAAGACCTGGTTCCGTTGTTCCGCGCCCTGCTCGGGAGTTTCGACGAAGTGCGCGGCGTAATTGCCGCGCGCGGCAAACCGGCGGCGGATGGACCCCCGAGCTATGGCCAATGAAACCATCCTGGTAGTGGATGACGCCCCCGTCAGCCTCAAGCTGACCGATATCCTCCTGCGCAAAGAGGGTTACAAAGTCCATGCGACCACCGATGCCGAGCAGGCATTGGAGATGTTGCACTCCCTCCACCCCGACATGATGCTGGTGGACATCCAGCTGCCTGGCATGAATGGCCTGGAGCTCACCCGGCGGGTCAAGCAGGATTCCCGCACGCGCGACATCGTCGTGGTGGCGCTGACCGCTTGCGCCATGAAGGGCGATGACGACCAGGCATTCAAGGCCGGGTGCGACGGCTACATTACCAAGCCCATCGAAACCCTGACCCTGGCCAACAAGGTCCGCGGGTATCTGGAACAGCGCAGCGCGCCCTTCGTGCCGGAGGAGGAAACGCAAGCTGGCGCGCCCAGCGGACTTCCCGGCGGCCTCACCCTGTCGCCCACGGAGCTTGAAAGTGTGCGCCGCCGCTTCCTCGAAGAGGGCGTTGTGCGGTGCCGGCAATTGCTCGAAAGTCTGGACCGCGATTTCGACATCCCGCAAGCCGCTCGTACGGCCCACGAGTGGGCGGATGCCGCCAATGCATTGGACTATCCGGCCCTCGCCGCCCTGGCGGGTGAGGCCGAAAAACTGCTTCGCATGCGGCCGCCCGACAG
>CAZARO010000795.1:0-1784 GCA_964487165.1 uncultured Solibacteraceae bacterium
TATACCTGGGACCACCGGTGCCGCAAGAACCTGATGGAACTGATGGGCGGGGATTGGGAGCCCAAACAGCGATGAGCCGCGACGACATTCAAAAGTTGCTGGGCGGATACGCCACCGGCACGCTGACGCCCGAGGAGCGGCAGGCGCTCTTCGATGCCGCGCTCACCGATCAGGAACTGTTCGACTCTCTGGCCCGCGAAGAGGCTCTGCGAGAAGTGTTGAGCGATCCGTCGGCGCGGGCGCACCTGCTGGCCGCCCTGGATGACGCGCCGGCGCCGTGGTATCGGCAGTGGTGGCGTCCCATGGTAGTGATGGCGGCGGCGCTGGTGGTAGTGGCCGGGGTCGCGGTGTGGCAGAAGTCGCGCGTGCCGAAGCCGTTCCCGATGGCGAGACTGGAGTTGCCCTCTCTGCCCAGGCCCGCGGAGAGCGCGCCGATTTTGCCTCCGCCACCGCCGGTGAAGCAGTCCGCTCCGGTGCTGGCGCCGTTGTCGCTGCCCGGCGCGACACCCGTCGCGCCTCCGCCGCCCGCTCCCGCAGCAGCGCAGCCCGCCGCAGCGCCGCAGTCCGCGGCCACGCTGGGAAAAATCGCGGGCGTTTCGGGCAATGGCCCTTCGGGCAATACTGTTCCGGTCAGTGGTCAGGCCGTTTCGGGGCCGCTTATGCAACAGGGGCTGCAGGGCGCAAACCCGCAGCAACCCCGTTTTAGTGCCTCGGCCGGCAACAACTTCCTGGAGATGGATGGCGTACTCCTCCACGGGCTAGTGACCGACCCGGCCGGCGCGGCGATCCGATCCGCAACTGTCGCCGTGAAGTCGCTGTCCACCGGCGAAGTAGTGAACACTTCGACCGACGAGCGCGGCCAATTCGCGGCGCCCGAGGTTCCCGGAGGCACATACCAGATCAGCGCGTCCGCGCCGGGCTTCCAAAGCGCCACCGTGAGCCGCGTGACGCCGGCAAGCGGCGTACCTGAGGCGGTGAACTTGCAGTTAGGCATTGGCGCGGCGACCCAGACGGTCGAAGTGAGCGCTGCCGCGGGCCTGGTGTCGCCACGCGCGGCGCCCGTGCCGGCCGGCGTTGGCGGCTTCGACGCTATCTCGCCTAAGACCGACAAGAAGGCGGTAGCGGCCCACGCCCCCGGGCTCGAATACCACCTGCTGCGGCGCGTTCCGGGCGGCGATCCGGTGGAAGTGCGTCCGGGCCAAACGGTGCCGCCGGGCGCCGGCCTGATTCTGCGCGTGACTCCCGCGGCCGATGGCTACCTCCGAATCGCCGAAGGCACGCGCGCGATTGCGCGCCCCAAGGTGAAGCGCGGGGTGGCTTTCGAGGCCGCGCTGCCGCCATTCGACCAGCCGGGCCGCGTGGAACTGCAGCTTTATTTCTCGCCGCAAGAGGCCGATGCGTATGAGAAAGAGTCCCGGGCGCAGTCGCCCTCCGCCATCGTCACGATCGAGATCCGGTAACCGCACGCAGGAAAAGCTGTGCCACGCAGGGCGCATCGAACTGCTCCACCCAAGCTGCGCCGGTGCGGCCCTGGGCGGCGCGCTCTGCTGGCGAGCGATACAGTTCCTCGATGGCCGCGGCGAGCGCCTCCGCGCTTTGGGGTTCCACCAGCAGGCCGTGCGGCGCCACTTCGGGAATGGCGGCCGCGCGCGCGGCGACAAATCGTCACGATCGAGATCCGGTAACCGCACGCAGGAAAAGCTGTGCCACGCAGGGCGCATCGAACTGCTCCACCCAAGCTGCGCCGGTGCGGCCCTGGGCGGCGCGCTCTGCTGGCGAGCGAT
>CAZARO010000795.1:1884-3497 GCA_964487165.1 uncultured Solibacteraceae bacterium
CGGGTTCCACCAGCAGGCCGTGCGGCGCCACTTCGGGAATGGCGGCGGCGCGCGCGGCGACAATCGGCTTGCCGGCGGCCATGGCCTCCAGCAGCACGATGCCGAAGCCTTCCTGCACGCTCGGCAGGCAGAAAAGGTCGGCGCGATTGTACTCGGCCACCAGTTGCGTGCGGGAGACATCGCCCAGCCAGGTTACCGTGCCCGCTAGTTTCAGCGCCGTGGAGAGCTGGTGCAATCGCGGTCCGCACGGGCCGGCGCCCACCAGCCGGACTTCCAGATTGGGGATGCGCCCGCGTAGCGCTGCCGCCGCCCGCAGCAGCAATTCCACCCGCTTGCGGCGATAGAACCGGCCCACGAAGAGCACCGTGAAACGCCCGCTTTCGGCGGGCGGCTGCTGCAACAGGAGCCGCCATTCGGCCAGGTCAATCAGTTCCGGAACCACCGTGGGAGGCTGCCGCAGCGCGTAAAACTCCTGCGCGCGCGCGGCCGAATAGCGGCTGGTGGCGAGCACCTGCGCGGCCCGCTGCACGTGCAGGCGTTCGCACCGCGCCTGCAGCCCCATGGTGAGGCGCGTCACGCCCGATTCGAAGCGCACTTCATCGGCAATCACGCCTTTGAGCGACGCCACGTGGTGCGGCCCGCGGGCGATGCGGTAGCCATCCATGTCGAAACCAACGGTGAGGTCGCAGGGCGCGGCGGCGCGCAACGAGCGATTGAAGAGCAGGCGCTGGAGCGTGAAAATGGGCAGGAGCAGGCGGGGAGTTTCGAACTCCACCGAGTGGCCCAGGCCGGCCAGCGCGCGTGCCAATACGTGAATGCCCACGTAGGTGCCGCTGCCGCGGCGGATATCGAGCGGAGTAGAGGTGAGGAAGCGAATACGCACCGGGCGACTATAATTGTATAGGACTCCTCCGTGGCCATCCCCAAGAAAGCGGTCTGCCTGCTGAGCGGCGGGCTCGATTCCTCCACCTGCCTGGCGCTGGCGCGGCGCGAAGGCTACGCCTGCTACGCGCTCTCCTTCGATTATGGCCAGCGCCACAAGCACGAACTGCAGGCCGCCGCGCGGATCGCGGCACATTTCGGCGCCCAGCGGCACTTAGTAACGAAGATCGGTCTCGACGCCTTTGGCGGGTCGGCCCTGACGGCCGATATCGCGGTGCCGAAGGCGCGTTCGGCGGAGGAAATGAGCCACGGAATCCCCATTACCTATGTGCCGGCGCGCAACACCATCTTCCTTTCGTTCGCTCTGGCGTGGGCCGAAGTGCTGGGCAGTTCCGACATATTCATCGGCGTCAATGCGCTCGATTACTCGGGCTACCCCGATTGCCGCCCGGAGTACATCGAGGCGTACGAGCGCATGGCCAATCTGGCGACCAAAGCCGGCGTGGAAGGCATGGCGCGCCTTTCGATCCACACTCCGCTGCTGCAGTTGAGCAAGGCGCAAATCGTAGCCCTGGCGCGCGATCTGGACGTGCCCTTCGGGTTGACGTTCAGCTGTTACGATCCGGATGCCGATGGCCGCGCATGCGGGCAGTGCGATGCCTGCCTGCTGCGGCGCAAGGGTTTCGAAGAGGCCGGCGTTGAAGATCGCTGAGCTGTTCTATTCGCTGCAA
>CAZARO010000796.1:0-3494 GCA_964487165.1 uncultured Solibacteraceae bacterium
CCCGACCGCACTCCGGCGCTGGTGGAAGCGCTGGTCCGCGGCGGCGCCGACCTCATCGAACTGGGCGTGCCGTTCTCCGACCCCATCGCCGATGGCCCGGTGATTCAGGCGGCCGGCGAGCGTGCGCTCAAAGCCGGCACCACGCTGGCGCGCGTGCTCCAAGTGGCGGCGGAAATCCGCCGGACGTCGGAAGTTCCGCTGCTGCTGTTTACGTATCTCAATCCCGTGGTGCGCTACGGGCTCGACCGGCTGGCGCAGGATGCGGCGGCGGCCGGCATCGATGGCTGCCTGCTGACCGACGCCTCGGTGGAAGAAGCGCAGGAGTATGCCGGCGCCATGCACCGCCATGGGCTCGACACGGTATTTCTGGCCGCGCCCACCAGCACCGAACGGCGTCTCAAGCTGGTGGCGCAATATTCCACGGGCTTCGTCTACCTGGTCTCGCGCACCGGCGTGACGGGCGAACGCGAGTCGCTCTCGAATGCCGTGGCGCCGCTGGTGGCGGCGGTGCGCGCGGTCACCGATTTGCCGCTGGCCGTGGGTTTCGGCATCTCCAAACCCGAGCACGTGGCGGAACTGGGCCGGCAGGTGGAGGCGGTGGTGGTGGGCAGTGCCATCGTGCGCCTCATCGAGCGCAATGCCGCCAACGCGTCGCTCGAAATCCAGCTGGAATCGTTTGTGCGCGAATTGAAACACGGGTTTGGAGCGCAGGCATGACTAAGGAAGAAGCACTGGCCAGGTTGGAGGAGTACCGGGTGCTCATCGACGATGTCGACCGGCGCATCGTGGCGCTGTTGAACGAACGAACGCAGGTAGTGGAAGAGATCGGGCGCGTGAAGCGGGCGAGCGAGTTGCCCATCTACGAACCGAAGCGCGAGGAGCAGGTCTTTGCCAACGTCACGGGGTCGAACCACGGTCCGATGAGCCCGGAAGCGCTACGCCGCATCTTCGAGCGCATCATCGACGAAATGCGCCGCATTCAGCGCGTACGCATGGAAACCGGGGGAAAACAATAATGCTGGTGGTGATGCAGCAGGGCGCCACGGAAGAACAGATCGACGCCGTCATTGAGCGGCTCACGGAGTTGGGCTTCGATGTTCACCGCTCCACGGGAGTGGTGCATACCGTGCTCGGCGGTGTGGGCGGCAAAGAGGAGTTCGATCTCGACGTCTTCGAACTGATGGAGGGCGTGAAGGAAGCGCATCGCATCTCCTCGCCCTATAAGCTGGCGAGCCGGAGTTTCCGGCCAGGCGGAACGGTGGTGAAGATCCGCGATGTGGACATCGGCGCCGAACGCGTGGTGGTGATGGCCGGGCCGTGCAGCGTGGAGAGCCGCGACCAGATTGAGCGTTCGGCGGAGATCGTTGCCGCCGGCGGTGCGCGGGTGCTTCGCGGCGGCGCGTTCCAGCCGAGCAACGCGCCCTACGCGTTTCGCGGGCTGGGCGAAGAGGGTTTGGAGCTGCTACGCGAGGCGGCCAGCCGCCGCGGGCTGCTGGTGGCGAGCGAAGTGACGGACCAGACGCAAATTGCACTGGTAGCGCAGTACGCCGACATCCTGCAGGTGGGCGCGCGCAACATGCAGAACTTCACGCTGCTGCGCGAATTGGGCAGGCAGCGCATGCCGGTGCTGCTGAAGCGCGGGATTTCGGCTACCATCGAAGAGCTGCTACTTTCGGCGGAATTCATCATGTCCGGCGGTAACTACGATGTGATTCTCTGCGAGCGCGGCATCCGGACTTTCGAAACTTACACCCGCAACACTATGGATATCTCCGCCATCCCGGTGGTGAAAAAGCTGTCGCACCTGCCGATTGTGGCCGATCCCTCGCACGGCACGGGCCGCCGCGACAAGGTGGTCCCCATGGCGCGCGCCGCCGTCGCCGCGGGAGCCGATGGCCTGCTGGTAGAGGTGCATCCCGACCCCGACCGCGCACTCAGCGATGGCGCGCAATCGCTGCGGCCGGAGCAATTCCAGGAAATGATGCGCCAACTCAGACTGATCGCGCCGGCAGTGGAGAGGAGCATCTGAAAACCGTCGGCATCGTCGGGACCGGTTTGATCGGCGCCTCCTTCGGGCTGGCGTTGCGCCGCGCCGGGTTCGACGGCGAAATTCTGGGAGTCAGTTCGCCGCGCGCCGTGGAGAGCGCCATGGAAGCCGGCGCCATCGACCGGGCGGCAACGCTGGCCGATGCCGTGGGGCGCGCCGACCTGGTCTTCCTTTCTTCCACCATCGGCCGGATTCTCGATACCGTTCGCCATCTCGATCCGCTGGTGCGGCCCGAGGCGCTGGTGACCGACGCCGGCAGCACCAAGTGCGAAATTGTCGACCTGGCGCGCGCTACTCTGCGGCGCTGCCAGTTTCTGGGCGGGCATCCGATGGCCGGCAAAGAGACGCGCGGAGCAGAGTCGGCCGATGCCGGCCTGTTCGAAGGGCGCACCTGGGTGCTGACACCCGATGAGCCCGCGGAGCTCGAGACGCCCGCCGCGCGGGACTTCCGCGAGTGGCTGGAACGCATCGGCGCACGCGTTGCCGTGCTCGATTCCGACGAGCATGACCGCGTGGTATCGCTCACTTCGCACTTGCCGCAACTCGCGTCCACAGCGCTGGCCGCGGTGTGCGGCGACGTCCGCAGGATCGAGATTTCCGGTGCGGGATTGGCCGATATGACACGCCTGGCCGCCAGCTCGTACGATCTTTGGCGGGACATTCTGGCGACTAACACGGGGCACATCGAGCGTGCCCTGGCAGGATATATACAAAAACTGGAGCACATGCGCGAGAATCTTCGCACGCGGCAGCTTCAACAGGAATTCGACCGCGGCGCCGCATTGGCGGACCGCTTGCGGCGGACTGTGTGACCGTATGGCCGCATACTGTCCGTCAAATTAGGATAAACTACGCATGAGGCGAGGAATCGTAACTCGACCACCGGCGGACACTGTGTCCGAAGGTGAGCCTGTGGCGTTGGCGCGGCGGACCAGAAGGTCCGGCGCACCGAATGCCGAACGTAAGGATTTCAAAATGGAACAAAAACTGAAGATCGCCGTGTTCATCGATTTTGACAATATCGAAATCGGCGTTAAGTCCACTCTGCACCGCGAATTCGACGTCGCGGCCGTGCTGGACGCGCTCAAGGAACGGGGCGAAATCGTCACCAAGTTCGCGTATGCGAACTGGGGCAGACAGGAATCGGCCACGCGCGCACTGTCGGAGCACGCGGTACAGATGGTGCAGCGCGACCCGTCGCCGCGCGGCGACAAGAACGGCGCCGACATCAATCTGGCGCTGGATGCGCTGGAAATGGCCTTCACGCACGATCATATCAACGCCTACGCGATAGTCAGTGGCGACAGTGATTTCATCGCGCTGGTCAACAAACTAAAACAATATGACAAGCGGATCTTCGTGGTGGGCGGGCGCGCCTTTACCAGCACGATTCTGCAGAAAAACTGCCACGAGTTCGTGGCCTACGAATCGATCATTGACGATCGCC
>CAZARO010000797.1:0-3493 GCA_964487165.1 uncultured Solibacteraceae bacterium
CAGCGGCGGTGGAAGCGGCAACTCCCTCGAGCAGTTTCTTCTGCTGCGCCAGCAGATTGCTCAACTGCTCGATCTGTTTCTGCTGCTCGTCGAGCTGCGCCTTCAGCTTGGCGAGTTCGATAGTGCTGGTCTTTTCCGCCGGGTCGTCCGCGGCGCGGCCAGTGGAGAGAAAGCTCATCGCCATCATGGACAATACGAATGCTGCTCGTCGTGTTCGCTTCATTTCCGTCCTTCCTGATGTAGAAAATTGAGAGAGCGTAGGGTTTGGCGCAAAGGTAGCTTGCGCCTGCCGAGACATGTGAATGTGGGGACCAAGGGTTGAGCTTAACGGAGGGTTGTTACGGCGCAATGACTAGATGATTAAGACTCGCTTACCTGGAACTGAACTCCGGCAGCGAAATGGTAAAACGGGAACCTTGTCCGATGGTGCTTTCCACCGTAATGGTACCGTTCATCTGTTCGATGGCGTGCTTCACGATTGATAATCCCAGCCCCGTGCCCCCCGCCTGGCGGGACCGCGCTTTATCCACGCGGTAAAAGCGCTCGAAAATCCGCGTCAGATCGAGAGCCGGTATTCCGATCCCGGTATCCCAGATGGAGACCTCGACCCGATTTTCGGGCCGCCGCAGAACCTCCACTCCCACCTCGCCGTTTTCGCGGTTGAATTTCACAGCATTGTCAATCAGGTTCAGCAGCGCCTGCTCGAAGCGGATCCCGTAACCCAGGATCACCGCATCCGGAATTTCCCCCACGTGCAGGGACAGCCCTCGCAGCCTGGCCGCCGGCTCCACGGCGCGCATCGCGCTCAACACCGCATCGGCCACCGGGATGGGACCGGGCTCGGGCTCGGGACGTCCAGCCTCCAGGTCCGACAGCGTCAGCAGATCGGCGGCGATATTGTTCAGGCGGATCCCGTTGGCTTGAATGATCTCCACGAATTTGCGCCGGTTCTTGCGGTCTTCCAGGCCGCCATCGAGCAGGGTTTCCGCATAGCCGCGAATGGTGGCCAGGGGCGTACGAAATTCGTGCGAAACATTGGCGATGAAATCGCGCTTGACCCGCTCCAGGTGCTCCTCCGGCGAGACATCGTGCAGGATGGCGATGGCGCCGCGCGAATTGCTGTTGGCCAGCAGCACCGCATGCACCTCGAACGAACGGCCGGACAATAGCACCCGCCGCCGCAGCGGCTCCCCGCTATCGACCACCTGTTTGAGCACGCGAAACAGGTCCGGATCGCGCACCAGGCGGATGAGCGGGATACCTTGCGACGCGCCGTGATCGCCCACCGCCTTCTGAAAGGAATGATTACAGAACGTAACGTTCAACTGGGCGTCCACCGCCAGGACGGCCTCCGTCATGCTGGCCAATACCGCCTCGCGGCGCGTCAGCTCCATGCTGAGGCGGTTGACCAGCTCGCCGATTTGCGGGGTCATGCGCGAGACCGAACGGGTCAACTCGCCCAACTCGTCGTCGCCGTGGATCAATGGCTGGGGCGCGCCGTTCTGATCGAGCATGCCGTCGACGAACGCCGTCAGCGCGTTAATGCGCCGCGTCAGCGACTGCGCCAGGTACCAGGCCAGGGCCACAGTCACCAGAGCCACGGCGACGGACAGCAAGCGGACGCGCGGATCCGAAACGAAGAGAAAAATCAGCACCACCAACGGTGCCGCCAACAGCACGGCGACGGTGACGGCCCTGCGCGCGATCGAGTCCCTCATCGCCAACCTGTGCCGGCAATCAGGCCGAAGCCGCCTTCCCGCCGAGAGCCGCGTCGGCCTGGGCGAGGGAGTTGTAACTGACCAGGATGGAGTTGACTCCGGAGACACGGAACATGGTATGCAGGCGGTCCGACGCGCCCACCAGGGCATAGCGCCGCGCATGCTGCTGGCAGGAAACGTGCAAACCTATCAGCGATCCTAGTGCCGCCGAGTCCATATACGGGACCTCGGTGAGATCGACGACGGTAATGGGCGGACGATTCGCCCGTATCGCATCCTGAAAATCGAACACCGTGGAGAGTGTAAACGGGCCGCTGAGTTTGAGAATGCGTTCTCCCTGGAGAATCCCGTCGCTCCAAACCATTTTGAAATCCGTCATCTCCCCGCAGTCTACTACGTTCCACACCAAGCGGCAATGAATCCCACGGTGACAACGATGACAATGTCGTTACACCAAAGTGGCAGTTGCAAAAACTCGAAGAACCGCTTGCTTGTGCGCGCGGCTCAGAATGGCGTCTCTGTGTTTGCCAGAGCCTAACGAGCGGCGACCGCGAGGCAGCCGATCAGCCGAATATTGCAACTCCCTCGAAAGTGTTATCTGGCGGGCTCTTTGACTTTGACTACGCGGTCGGCCGGCACGTCTTTCAAGGTCTGCACGATCCCCGACGGCCAGCGGATTTCGACCACGTCGGCGGTTTTAGCAGATCCCAGTCCGAAGTGCAGCGGGCCGGCGCTGGAAGAAGCGTACCCGGCGGTGAATGCCACGTGGTTGTACTGCGCCTTGCCGCCGGCCACCAGCTTGATGCGCGCGCCGATTCCATCGCGATTGCTTTTGGTGCCCTCCAACTGAAACTCCATCCAGTGATTGCCGCCCGGGCTGTCGTTCATCCAGATCTCGGCGGGAGCGCTCAGGGCGGTGACGACCACATCGAGCCGGCCATCGCCGTTCAGGTCGCCGATTGCCGAGCCGCGGTGGCGGGCGGGGGGGTGCGCCGTCAAACCTGCCTCGGCCGTGAGCGCCTGGAAGTTCTTGCCGCCCAGGTTACGGAAGACGGTGTTGGGCTGCTCCACCTGCCCCTGCGTCGAAAACCCCAGCGATTGAACGTGGCCGCGCGAGACAAATATATCCTTCCAGCCATCGTTATCGAAATCGGCGATGGTGGGCGAATATCCGCCCATGGGCGCGCTCAACCGGGCCATACCGCTGGAGCCGGTGATATCGCCGAATCGCAGCTTGCCGAGATTGCGGAATAGGGGAAAGGTCTCGTACGGCAGGGCCACGAAAGCGATGTCCGGTAGGCCGTCGTTATCGATATCTCGGGCATCCACTCCCATTCCGGAAATGAGCTGCCCCTCCTCGGTGAGCGCCACGTCGGCATTGAAAGCGATCTCTTCGAACTTGCCGGCGCCTTTGTTGTGGAAGAGAGAATTGTACGCCTTGTCGTTGGGAACGAAGATGTCCATCAGGCCGTCGAGATCGAAATCCGCGATGCCCACGCCCATCCCCTTGCCGGGAGAAGCGCGGATTCCCGACTCCGCCGAAATATCGCGAAACGTCCCGTCGCCGTTATTCAGGAATAACTGGTTGGGAGTGGCCTTGTAGAATTTAGGATGGCAGTAGTCCAGGCGCCCGGGCGCGGCCTCGCAGGCCGGCTCGGTTTGAATGTCCCAGGCAAGATAATCCACTACGAAAAGATCCAGCAGCCCGTCGTTGTTGACGTCCACCCACGCCGCGCCCACCGACCACAAGGGTCCGTACTGCTTGTCCGGCTGGG
>CAZARO010000798.1:0-3490 GCA_964487165.1 uncultured Solibacteraceae bacterium
TCGGCATTTTCCGCGTCTTCGGCCGCGACGCCGGCTACACCGCCCTGTATACCGCTTACGTCACGTCGGTGCGCTGCTGCATTCCGGAATACAAGGTGGATTTGCAGAAACTAATCGGCATGCTGGTGGACGACAAGCACAACAACCCCAGCAACTACGCGCTGGTGATCCTCTCCGAGGGCGCCGAGTGGGAAGGCTATCAGGTTAAAGAATACGGCGAGGCGGACGCGTTCGGCCATCGCAAGAAGATGAGCGTGGCGGAAGATCTGAGCAACGAATTGAAGTCCGCCACCGGGGAAGAGACCATCGTCAGCGACCTGACGTACGATCTGCGCTCGGGCAGCGCGGATTTCGTGGACCGCATGGTTGCCTCCACCTTCGCCGGCATGGCCATGGACGCCATCGAAGCCGGCAAGCATGGGCAGATGTGCGCCATCAACAACGGATGTTATGCCATGGTCGGGATCCCCGATCCCAAACTCGGTCCGCGCCACGTGGACGTGTCCACCATGTACAACACCGAGCGCTACCGCCCGGTCTATGACCACAAGGTGGGTGTGCCCATCTTCCTCACACGGGCCTGATTCGAACGGAATACGACTTGGATTGGAAGCGGCTGTTTTCGCCCTCGCAGCGCGCGCACCTCACACCAGAGTTGCGCGCGCGCATTCAGTCTTCCTTCGACCGGGCGGCGGGCGATGAGGAGCATTTCCCGTCCACCATCGATCCGCGCATTTACCACGTAAAGCTGATTCGCGAACACCTGGGACCGCTGGCGGGCAAGCGCGTGCTCGACGTGGGCTGCGGCAAAGGCCGCTTCGCGCGCGTCTTCCTTGAGCAGGAGCCCGCGGCGGAGCTCTGGGGGCTGGATATCTCCGAAGCCATGCTGAGCTTCGTCCCCGAGGGCATCCACACGCGCGCGGGATCGATGACCGAACTGCCGTTCGCCGACGGTTTCTTCGATGGCGCCTACGCCACCGAGTCGCTGGAGCACGCGGTGGAGATCGAGAAGGCCGTGGGTGAGATCTGCCGGGTGGTGAAAACGGGCGGCCGCATCGCGATTATCGATAAGAATGCCGCGCAGTGGGGCAAGCTGGCGACGCCGGAGTGGGAAAAATGGTTCCCCCGCCGCCAGTTGGAGCGCTTGCTGCGCCGGCACTGCCGCGAAGTCTCCAGCCGCCCGATCTCATATTGGGAAGACGTCCAGCCCGACGGCCTGTTTCTGGCATGGCTAGCCGTGAAATAGCGGCAATGGCTGAGGAGCACCGAGAGCGGTGGTATTCAGCCGGGGGCCGCACTCCGGCCTGGCCATTAGGTCATTTATTTTCAACGCATTGCCATTGGTCATCGACTTGCATTTCATAAAGCCGGAAGTGAGGTTCTTATGATTCGGACAGTGCAGACAATGTTCAAATCCGCGATGCCGGCGCTGGCGCTCGGCGCCCTGCTGTTGTTTGGTCCCGTGGCTGCGTTTGCGCAGCGCGGCGGCGGGGGACACGGCGGACACGCAGGCGGCAGTTTTTCCGGCCGTTCGTTCTCAGGCGGTGGACGCAGTTATTCTGCTCCGTCCTACGCAGGCCGCGGCTATTCAGGTCCCGCGCGCAGCTATGCGGCTCCCTACGCCGGCCGCAGCTACGGCGGCGGATACTACCCCGGCCGATTCTACGCCGGCCGAGGGTATTACTACGGCGGGAGCTTCTATGCTCGTCCCTACTTTGGAGTCGGCATCGGCGTCCCGTTCGGCTACGGCTATAATTTGGGCGCTGGCTGCGGCTTCTATGACGGCTACGGCTATTGGCACCCGGCTCCCTGCTACGTGTACCCCGGTTACTGATCGCGTGGCGTGACGAATCGACAAGCGCGCGGGCGGCGACGCTGCTCGCGCGTTTGCTTGTGTCTGGCTAGCGCGCCGGAGGGTGGATCAGGGGGATCGCTTCCCGGCGTCCGCGGCGGTACACCCGGAAGCCGGCGAGGTCCGTGGTGATCACCGGGTACCGCGGGTGCAATTCGCTCAGACGAATCAGGCAAAGGTCCGCCAGATCCGGCTTGCGGTCGGCGCAGCGTGCCGCCAACTCTTCCAACCGCGAAATATGCTCGCTCAGCACCAATACGGACCGCACCAAGCCGTCTCGCAACATCGCCAGAACCAGAGCGCTGCTACCGAGGTGGAAGGCGGTTTCGGCCAGCACTGCTTCACAGGTCAATAGGGGTTCGGTTACCCGTTCGGCAATTCCGGCCGCCCACTCATGATGGTAGTCTTTGCGGTTCCCGAACGCGACCAGAAAACCAGTGTCCGCGATCGCCTTCATTTACGAGAGAAGCCTTTGCGCATCGAGAGGTCGGCGGGTCCGGCAATCGCACCAGCCAAACGAAGAAACGGACGATCGGCTGAGCTTCGGGCCTTCTCGAGTTCCTCTCGAACGATGCGGCCCTTAGGCAAGCCCGTTTTGAGTGCGGTAAGTTCCAGCCACTTCGCCAGGTCCTCCGGCAGCCGAACAGTGATCGTGTTACCCATTTGTTCGAAGTGTAACACAACACTGGTCCGCCGCAACCCCTGAAAACTTCCGCCGGGCCGGCCGCCGCCTTGTCGCTTAGAACTCCACCGCCGTGCCGGCCCCGGAGGCGCTCGCGCCGCGCCAGGCCAGCGCGGCGGCCGCGAGATCTTCGATCGCCAGTCCCAGGGATTTGAACAGCGTCACTTCTTCGGCGCTGCGCCGGCCGGCCGCTGTTCCGGCGATCACCTGCCCCAGTTCGGCGCGGATGTGGGTGGCGTCGATGCGGCCTTCGGCGATGGGCTGCACGATGTCGCCGGATTCCACCAGCGCCGCGGTCTTGGAATCCACAAACAGCGCCGCGCGCGCAACCAGCGCAACATCGATTTCGCGTTGCGAGGGGCGGCAGGCGCCGATGGCGACGACGTGCGCGCCGCCGGCTACCCAGCCGCTTTCGACGACCGGGGAAACCGAATCGGTGGCGACCACGACCACGCCGGCTCCGCGCACGGCGGCTTCAGCGGATACCGCCGGCTCGACACCGCATTCATCGGCAAAGCGGCGCAGGTGTTCGGCGGTGGGGCTCCAGGCGCGCACCGTTCGAAACTGGCGGACGTGGCGGAAGGCTTTCAGGTGGCTGCGTGCTTGTACGCCCGAACCGAGGATGGCCAGCACGTCGGCATCCGGCCGCGCAAGCTGCCGCAGAGACACGGCGGAAACCGCGGCGGTCCGCGCTTCGGTAATATAGCGGCCGTCGAGCACGGCTTCGAGCGACCCGGTTTCGGCATCGAACAGAGCAATCATGGCCTGGTGCGTGGGCAGGCCGCGCGCACCGTTCGGAGGAACCACCGAAACCAGCTTGCAGCCCAGGATGCCGCGGCGGGCGTCGAAGGCCGGCATGACGGCGAAAAAACAACGCGCGCCGATCTCGATGGCGGTGCGAACCGGCTGCTCGATGGCGCCAGAGGAGAAGCGGGCCAGTGCCTCGGCCATGGCAT
>CAZARO010000799.1:0-3487 GCA_964487165.1 uncultured Solibacteraceae bacterium
TGTGCCGGTGGTCACGGCGCGCTCGAGCTGGGTCTCGTCATGGACGGCGAAGCTGCGCACGCTGAGGATGCCTTGTTGCGCGGAATTGTCGGGCAACGGCGGATCCATGGCGATCGACATCTGGCGATCGTCTCGCGGCGCGAGTAAGGTCAAAGCGGCGGCGTCGGGCGCGTAGGATCGCGTGGTATGATGGCAGTAGCTGACAGTTTCTGTCAGAGCGTGTCATTATGCCCATGACCTCCATGAACATCTCACTGCCCCAGGAACTCAAGGAGTATATCGAGCAGCAGACCAAGGCCGGCTATAGCACTCCTAGCGAATATGTCCGCGAGCTCATCCGGGGGGACCAAAAACAGCGGACGAGAGAGCGGCTCGACGCACTCCTTTTGGAAGGCCTCAACTCCGGCGAGCCGCTGCCTGCGACGCCGGCCTTCTGGCGAGAACTCAAGCGCGAGGCTCTGGCGAAGCTTGGCAAGAAAACCAAGCGATGAGCCCATCGTTCACCTTTCGTCCTCGCGCTCGACTGGATCTCTGCAACAGTTTTCATACTTGGCGGAACAGGCGCCCGTGGAGGTGGCCGAGCGTTACCTAACGGCGGTGAATCAGACTTGTGCCCGACTGGCCAAACAGCCTGGCTCCGGAACTCCGTACGATGCCGGCTTGGCTCGCCTCGAAGGAATGCGCCGCGCTCCGGTGGCCGGTTTCACTGCATACCTCCTGTTCTATGTGCCCAGTGGCGCCGGCATCGATGTTGTCCGTGTATTCCACGGGGCTCGGGACATCGAAAACCTGTTTGCCCAAGAAGAAGCATAATAGCCATTAGACGTGGATGTGGAAACTAGACGGAAATGCATAGCTATATTGAACGAGTAATCGACCTTCTCGACCCGCGAGACAATCAGCTCTACAACGTCACCGTGGAGGCCGCTCGGGAACTGCTCCTCAAGGACCCCGTCGAGACCGCGCGAAGCCTGCAAGGCTCGTTTGCGCTGGTCGCGCGGGAGGGCCAGAGCGTGACCATGGCGCGCTCGCTCGATCGCCCCATGCGCTACTTCCTCGCCAAGCAGCAGGCCGGCCCCATCCTGATTGTGGCCGACCGCATTGACGCCATCTACGGCTGGCTCAAAACCGAAGGCCTGGATGGTCAGTTTCACCCCAGCTACACCCGCATGGTGCCCGCGCATTACGTCGTCACGCTGCAATTGGTCGGCTGTCCCGATCCCGACCCCACGTACACCCGCTTCTTCGATCCCCAGCCGGGCAAGCTGCCGGCCGACCTGGACGCCATCGGCGCGGCCTACATCGGCGCGCTGGCGGATGAGATGGCGCGTTTTCTGCAAGCGGTCCCGGAGCATGAGCCTCTGGGAGTTTGTTTCTCCGGCGGCATCGATAGCGGCAGCGTGTTTCTCACGGCTTATCACGTGATGTGCAAGCTGGGCATGAATCCGGCGCGATTGAAGGCGTTCGTGCTTTCACTCGGCGGCGGTGCGGATCTGGAACAGGCGCGCGCGTTTCTGGAATCGTTGGGGCTGGGTCTCTTTCTGGAGCCGATTGAGAGCGATCCGGCAACGCTGGATGTTCGCGAAACCATACGTCTCGTCGAAGACTATAAGCCCCTCGATATCGAATCGGCCACTATGGCGGTGGCGCTTTGCCGCGGGATTCGCGCCCGCTATCCCGACTGGCGCTATCTCATGGACGGCGATGGCGGCGACGAAAACCTGAAAGATTATCCCATCGAAGAGAATCCGGAGCTTACTATCCGCAGCGTGATCAATAATCAAATGCTGTACCAGGAAGGCTGGGGCGTGGGTAAGATCAAACATTCCCTGACTTACACCGGCGGTCTTAGCCGATCTTACACGCGCACTTATGCGCCCGGCCGGCATTTCGGTTTTCACGGCTTCAGTCCTTACCTCCGGCCGAGCGTGATCGCCGTCGCCGAGGCCGTCCCGTTCATCGAACTTACGGCCTATGAAGTCCCGCGGCTCTACCGGCTCAAGGGCGAGATCGTGAGCCGCGGCATTCGCGCGCTTACCGGCCTCGAAATGCCGGTGTTTCCGAAGCGCCGTTTTCAACATGGCGCCGTGCCGGCCGGTATCCCGCGCGCAGCTTCGCCCGCCAGCGAGGCCGAATATCGCCGGCAGTTTCTGTCTTTGTATTCGTGAGGGCGAACGCCAGTCTCGATAGCTGGATCGTAGCGCAGCGGCCGCCTCGTAACTCCGTTGACCCGCTACGGCCCCATTTATACTTCGCGGAAGAGGAGCGGTCCCGCGCGGGCGAGATCGTCTCCGTCAACACTATCTTCCTCAGCAACCGCGAGTGTCCCTGGCGGTGCTTGATGTGCGACTTGTGGAAGAACACCCTTACGGAAACCGTGCCCGCCGGAGCCATCCCCGCCCAGATCGAGTATGCGCTCGCGCGCCTGCCGGCGGCGCGCCACGTCAAACTCTATAACAGCGGAAGCTTCTTCGATCCGCATGCCATTCCTTTGGACGACTATTCGCCCATAGCGGAGCGGCTCGCGCCTTTCGAGCACGTCATCGTCGAGAGCCATCCCGCGTTGATCGGCGAAAATTGCCTGCGCTTCCATGATTTGCTTTCAGGGGAGCTGCTTGCGGGCCGCCTGGAAGTCGCCATGGGGCTCGAAACAGTCCACCCCACGGTGCTTCCGCAGCTCAACAAACACATGACGCTCGATCAATTTCGCCAGGCGGCGCAGGTATTGCGAAGCCACGGTATCGACCTGCGCGTCTTCATCCTGGTGAAACCGCCATATTTGCGGGAAGACGAGGCTCTCGAATGGGCCGAACGCTCGCTCGACTTCGCATTCGAGTGCGGAGCGTCGGCGGCCACGCTGATTCCCACCCGCGCCGGCAACGGCGCCATGGAAGCGCTGGCGCTCGAAGGCGACTTCGCGCCGCTCGCGATCGCCACCCTGGAAGCGTCTCTCGCGTACGGGATCGGCCTGCGAAAAGGCCGCGTCTTTGCGGATCTTTGGGACCTGCGGCGATTCTCCCGGTGCGACGCTTGTTACGATGCCCGGGCAGCGCGATTGCGTCGCATGAATCTCAATCAGACCA
Source organism: uncultured Solibacteraceae bacterium (assembly GCA_964487165.1). GTDB lineage: Bacteria > Acidobacteriota > Terriglobia > Bryobacterales > Bryobacteraceae > PALSA-129. The sequence goes on from CAZARO010000799.1 coordinate 3,084, forward strand.
TTCCCGAACTCCCGGATTGCGTGCAGTGCGGAGGACGCGCGTGAGCGATTACGATATCGCGATCGTAGGGTCGGGATTCGCCGGTTCGCTGCTGGCCATGATCGCGCGCCGCCTGGGCAAGTCGGTGGTCCTGCTGGAGCGTGGCAAACACCCCCGCTTCGCCATCGGCGAATCGACCACGCCGCTGTCCAATCTTCTGCTGGAAGAGTTGTCCGTTCGCTACGGCCTCCCGAATCTCCTGCCGTTGTGCAAATGGGGCACGTGGCGGAAAGCATACCCGGATGTGGCCTGCGGACTCAAACGCGGCTTCACCTTTTATCGTCAGCAGCCCGGCCGCCGCGCTCCCATGGACCTTGACCGTCAGGACCAACTGCTGGTGGCGGCCAGCCCCAACGATGCCATCG
>CAZARO010000800.1:0-3486 GCA_964487165.1 uncultured Solibacteraceae bacterium
TGGAAGGGGGGGAGTGTCCTAATTCCGGCATCCCCGCTTTGCGAGGCAGGATGGTATCATGCGGCCGAGTGGCAATCGGCATTCCGCAGTGTCGATGCTGCGGACCGGGCGGGTTGCCATGGGTACCCTTTGGGTCCCGCAGGTTGCCAACGTTGCCAGCCTGCCCCATTTAGTAATCCATTTCATAAGTTCGCCAACATATTCTGCTGCAACCGCTCCCTGACGGTCGCGGTTCTGAACGAGGCTGCATGCAGAACCGCGACAGTAAGGGACCGGTTGCAGTTGAGTCTAGCGGAATACCCATGTGTATTTGAGAAATGGTGTACTTAGCTTCTCAAAGCTTCAGACTCCATGGATTGCGCCGCAGGCGCTTCAGGGGTAGCTGGCCGCGGAAAGCCAGCTTCTTACTTGCCCACCGGACACATGTCGGCCACCTGGCCGATGTGCGTTACGGTGAGGGTGCCGGCGGAGGACATGGTCCCGCTGGCTTGCGCCTGGTGGCCTACGAACCTCGCGAAATCGTCGTTGGCGTCGATGCCTGAGGGGCGCAGAGTAATGAGTTGTGAGGTCTGCACATCGCGCAGAACGTACTGGCCGTTCTGTTGGTCGACGCAGCCGGTGACAGTTTGCGCGCCGCCGCCCTCGGGCTGCCTCACACGGTTCGCGGTTTGGGTGTTCTTGGTGTCTTGACTGCCGGTTTGGCCCTGGGCTGCCGCCCCGAGGCACAAAATAGCTCCTAACAACACGATTTGGAATCTCATTTGTATCTCCTATTGGCCCGGCAATCGGTGTTGCACGTTCGCGCCCAAGTTGCGGCGCAAAGAGTTAGCTGGCGGAGGGTGTATAGAAAGGCACAGAGTATGTCTTGCGGCGAGCAAAGTCTACACGGCGTGGCGCTTCAAATGGTAACGGTAGCCGCGCCATTGGATAGTATTTCCGAACGCCGAGGAGGCCAGCACGAACAGCCAGAGCCAGGTCGACATGGGCACCCAAATGGCGTGTACCCAAAGGTGGCGTTTGAACCAGGCGTCCAACTCGGGGAGCGCAGCTTTGGCCAAGGTGGCACGATTGAGGCCCTTCAACATGCCGGGCGAGAGCTGCGCAATGAGCGCCCATTCGGCCAGGCGGAAGCCTCTTATCGACGCCGCGATGGATGCCGCCATCCCGCCGCAGTAGAAAATGTGGGCCGCCAGCGCGAGCCACCAGAGGCGGGCGTTATAGAAGCGGGTGATGGTCATCTGGCGGCGCATCCAGGCGAGCAGGCGTCCGGCCGCCATCTGCTCATGGTTGGGCACCATGGCGCCGGGAGCGAACGCGATGGTCAACCGGGCGGCGCGCACCGCGGCGCTCAGGACGTAGTCGTCACTAATGGTGCCCTTCCAGCGGGCGCGGATATCGAGCTCGTGGAAAATTTCGCGGCGGATGGCCATGGCGCCGCCCCAGGCGAAGCCGCAGTCGCCGGGCCCGAGGCGGCTGAGCGCGACGGCGTCCCAGACGCTGCGCAGCAGGGTCCAGAAGGTCGGCGGAATGGGCGCGTACCAGCGGTAGCCGGTGGATGCGCCGACGCCTTTTTCGGTGAGCGGTGCCACCAGGGAGCGCAGCCAGCGGGGGGTGACGCGCCCGTCGGAATCGGCGAAGGCATACACGCTGCTGCGCTTGCGTGCGGCGGTGACGGCCACCCGCAGGTTCTGCACTTTTTCGCCAGTGGAGGGATCTTCACTGGGAGCGAGAACGATGTGGACGCCGCTCGGCAGAACGCCGGGTGGGATATCGGCGGCGGAATGCGCGACCACGAGGAGCTCATAATCGGGATAGTCCTGCGCGGCCAGGGCGGCGAGGTTTTCGCGCAATTGGTGGTCGGGGCCCTTCACGGGGACGATGACGGAGACAGGCGGCAGATCGTGCGGCGTTTCCGAGAGGCGCCGCTCCACATATGCGGCACGTTTGCGCTCGCCGCGCAATGAGAGAATCGCCAGCAGCAGCGCCGGCCCGACGAAGAACCAGTACCAGAACACCAATGAGGTAGGATAACAGAGGCCGCTTATCGGGCCACTACGGGTCGCCCTCCTGCGCCGCTGGGTTATGCCGCTTGGGCTCCTTCCCGCCCCGGCTTTGACAACGGGAGAGTCAGCGAGATCCGCTGGTACGGAACCCGCGGGATTACCGAGCCTCGCGCTCCGCGGCGGAGTTGGACGAAGCCGTATCGCTCCATCGTCTTCAGCGTCCGTGAGAGATTCGATTTTTTCCGCCCGGTTAGTTCGGCCAGGCGCGCAAGCGATTCGGGGGTGGATTCCGCGATGATCCCCAGCAGGGCGCGATTGCGGTCGGATAAGACCCTTGCAACGCTCTCAGCCGATCTGAACCAGACCTTCGGCTCGCCGGCGGCCGGCTGGTACTCGCCTCGAGCGATCGCCAAGGTTCGGGCTTTCATCTCTTCGTAAGTGGCGATTCCAACGTGCAGCGTCTTCATTGGATGACTCCCTTCTCCTGCAATAGTTTGTCCACCTCGGTCCAAAAGTCCTCCAGCAAAGTGGCCGCGTCCTTGAACCGATAAGGCCGAACGGTCTCCATCCGGTGCTGTGGTCAAGAGGACCCCGGCTCTTACCGCCGGGCCCGTGCGACTCACGGACGCATGAGCGTTGTCAAATCCAACCATGCGATTGCCATCGGGACTGTGCAGTGTCAGGGTGTAGTTCAGCCCATGTGGCCGATCCGGTGTCACAGTTACCGGGCGGACCGAGAACCGCACCCAGTATTGACCCTTTGTGTCGACCACAAGCACCTGGCCGTCGAGATCCAGCAGCACGTCGATACCAGCGTCCCGATCCCGCCTTCCCGCGTCACGAGGTTATCACGTAGTGATAACTGTCGGCAAACGCAGCCGGCTTATCAGGCCACTACGCGCAGGCCGAGGTGGCGGGCGAAGGGATCGAAATCGCGGTCGTTGTGGAGTAGATCGTACCCGCCTGCGATGCATCGGGCTGCGATCACTGTATCGATGGTCTTACGGACGGTCACGCCGCGATGGCGCAGCGCGCAGAAGTTCTTGGCCGCCTGAATAGCGACCTCCTGTCCGCCCAACTCCACGACCGTCAGGGAGGTCAGCAATTTTCGGGCGGCGTTGAAGTTGCGATCGGTATCGAAGCCTTGCAGTACCTCGGTCAGAATCAGGTCGCCGATGGCCAAAGGCTCCGTGCCAAGCAGACGGTTGAGTGTTTCGGTCTGGGGCGTTTCCGTCCCCCGGAAATAATCGATCCACACGCTGGAATCGACCAGGATCAACGGTCACTCCTCATAGCGTCGAGATCACCGTGCCACTCAAGTTTGCCGCGGAGACGGCGGATTTCCGCCTGCTTTTTCAGGCGCAGCAGGGTTCGCAGTCCCTCTTCCACGGCCTCACGCTTGGTCTTCATGCCGGTGGCGCGGAGCGTGTCCCGCATCAGCCTATCGTCGATCACGATGTTCGTGCGCATCGATGTGTATCCT
>CAZARO010000801.1:0-3486 GCA_964487165.1 uncultured Solibacteraceae bacterium
ATGGCGCCTCTGTGTTTGCCGGAGCCTACCGAGCCGCGACCGCGAGGGAGCGGTCCATCAGCCGAATCGGCGTTTATCCGCGTTCATCGGCGGCTCATAAGTGTTGTTTCAGTTCTCAGCGCGGCGGGAAGTTCACCGTCACCGTGGTTTCCACGGTCACCGCCTCGTCATTGAACAGCGTGGGCTTATAGATCCACTTACGGACGGCGTCGCTAGCCGCCTGCGCCAGCGCTTGCGGTCCGTCCTTGAAGATCACCTGCTTGACCGTGCCATCCTCGCCGACTACGATCGATAACGTAACTGGGCCCGATATACCGGCCTTCCTGGCTTCCTCCGGATAGATCGGTGCAGTGTGCCGGACGAGCATTTTTTCCATGGTGTCGCCCGCGACCCGGATCACTCCGAAGATCTCGCGATCGCCTCCCGCACCCTCGGGCCGCTGGGGTGGCGGCGGAGGCGGCGGTGGGGCGGCAATCCCCATGGCGTGATTCTGTTCCATCTGCGCTTTCTTGGCGGCCATCGCCTTATTCACCCAATCGTTGGCCTCGCCGATGTCGCGCTTATAGTCGGTGGCGTTGTCGAGCAGGTCCGCCCGCTCGCGGATCAGCAGGTTCATGTACGCCATGGCATCGGAGTATTGCGGATCGAGCCGCAGCGCTTCCCGCAAAGCGCGCAAGCCCTCGTCGATCACCGTCTGGTATCGCGTGACCAAATCGGCTTTCACGGCGCCCGCCGGCATGGGGCCGGGATCTTCGAGCTTCATCCCCAGCTTCGCCCGCGCCGCCGCATCCGCTGGATACCATCGCGACCAGGCGATAAAACCCATGCTGTACCAGGCGACTGCATTCCCGGGATTGACGGCCACCACTTTCTTGTACCAGGCTTCCGACTCATCCCATTTCTTTTGGTTCAGATTCAGTGAACCCAGGTAAGCCATTGCGATCTCGTCCCTGGGGTCGAGTTCCAGGACCTTGAGGAATTCCCGTTGGGCCGAAGCCGCGGCGGCGCGGTTATCGGGAGAATCGGCACCCGGAATATACTGCTGCATCCAGGCAGTCCCCAGGTATAAATGCGCGGTCACGTTCGAGGGGTCGCCGTCCAGGGCCCGCTGGAAGTCAGCGGCCGCCTGCGCGTAGTTCCCCGATTTGAATTCCGTGGCGCCGCGATTCAGCCAACCGCGTGCATCCATCGGTTCTTGAGCCAGCAACGGGCCCGCCACCAACAGCAACGCCAACAGGCGCATAGTTATCTCCTTCTCCGGTTAGACCGCGCGTTGGGCGAAAAAGTTTCTATCCGCCGGCGTGGACTTCTTCCACATAATACAGCGCATCGTAAGAGTTAGCGAGTTCCTCCGGCTGCAGACTGGCGTCCGGATCGTCCAGCACCCAATAGGCTCCCAAGTCGTGGAACAGGTGCAGATCGGCCAGCCAGCGCGCCAGCACACCGCCCGGCGGAAGCTTCGCCATATTCAAAAAGAACTGCGGCATACCCGCTGCGCTCAGCACCGCATCGCCCGACCCTTCCGGCGACGCCAGCGCGGTATACACTCCCAGCCCGCGAGATTCGCCGTTCTCCACGCCCACGGCGCGCACTTCGCCGCGGTCGAACGCGAAACCCACGGCGTACAGTTTGCGGCCGAATTTCTCGCGCAATTGCGCGTCGCGCGCGTGCCCGTTATCGGTCCACAGCACGATCCTGGCTTGCGGATGGGCCACGTTCGCCAGGTGCGCGACGCTCTCCGCGGTCACGGTATCCAGCTCCGCGAATTCCATATGCAGGCGCTCGGCCAGCCCTTGCACCTCGGCATCCTTGGCCGCCGCCAGCAGCGTGAAGCCTTTCTGCGCGGCCAGATACTCCACCATGCATTGTTTCCATTGCGTGAACTCGCGCGTCCCGTGGGCCGCTTCTCCCAGCACCACGATGCGCGCATCGCCCACCGCCGCGCCGAAGGCCGCCACGTCGTCCGTTCCCCCGAGCGGCACGGCGCGCGCCTTCAACTCCGCCACCACCGGCCGCGCCGCCTCCGCGCCGGTGGGCGGCAGCACCCAGTGGTACGAAACTTCGATGGACTCGCGCCAGCGCCAGCCGTTGGAAGTTTGAATCCAGGTGTCGCGATGGCTCGTCACCACCTTCCGCGTGCCATCCGACTGCGGGTCCTGCGCCTCGCGCCGCACCATGGCGATGGCCTCGTCGCCATCCAGGCGCACGCCGGCGACCGCCGTTCGCGTGGTCAGCTTCGACCCCTTGGCGATTTCGTTCTTGATGGCCGGCAACAGCGGTTCGCGAATGGTCCCCACGCCCATCTGCGCGCCGGGCATCAGGACCGCGCCGATCTCGGCCGCGTCCCCGCGCACAAAGGCCGAATCCATTCGGGCGTACTGCTTCTGGATGGCCTCGCGCGCCGCGTCTACCGCTGGTCCCGAGGTCTCCGCCGTCAACGGTCCGAATTCGACCTGGCCGATCCACGCGCGGCCGGCGCCGTAGACCGTCAGCCCGATCTGTATGGTTTCGGCGTCGGACGCCACTTCGCCCTGGATCTCGTATTGCCCCCACTCCTCGGTCACGATGGGGCGATTCGCCATGCTGTCCGAGAAGCCCGGCTGAAAATTCGGCCTTCCCACGTGGAGCAGCATCTGCGCGCGATCGGCGGGCGCCTTCTTTTCCAGGCGGATCCACGCCCGCAGCCGCACTGCCTGGCCGCGAAACGGCATCGCGGCGAACCCTTGCATGAGGGTGCCGAAGCTCTCGGGTATCGGAGTGGCGGGCGCCGAAAGCAGCGCGCAAGCCATGGGTTCGCGGCATCCCTCGCGCTGCCACTGTGCCGTGAAGCCCGCGCCCGGCGCGGCGTCCAGCACGAACCATCCGGGCGGGACCTCGCCCACTTGCCCCTGCTCAAATTTCAGGTTGATTTGGCCGAGCGCCATCGTGGGCAGCAATAACCAGATGAAAGCTAAAACGCCTGCCCAGGGCGACCTCCGCTCGCCTTTCGCGGGCTGAAGCCCGCGCCACCAGGTGGGGTGGGCTTCAGCCCGCCAGTTAGGGAGCAAATGGCCAATCGACGACCCGGGATGTTCTCCGGCGGGGCATCTCATCGATCGAACCGCAGGCAGGCGCGTCCCAGGTAGATTTCGTCGCCCGGGCGGAGGCGCTCGCCGCGGCGATTGCCGGCGGGCACTTCGATGGCGCGGCCGTCGCGGAAAACCCGCGTGCCGAATTCGCTCTCGTCGTCGCAGATGCGATACTCGCCGGCATCGAGGCGGATATGCGCGTGGCGGCGCGATACCGTGGCGTTGGCCTCGTCACCCTCTTCGAAAACCACGTCGTTGCGCCGCACCACGCGCTGCTCGGCGTCGGTCAGTTCGGCGATTCGCCCGATGTTGGTGCGGGCCTTTTCGAGGGTGTATTCGGGCTGCGCGGTCTTCCCCTTGATGGCGCTCACGCGCGCGGCACCGCGCGGCTGCTCCGGCGCGGCTTTCGCGGGCTCCA
>CAZARO010000802.1:0-3481 GCA_964487165.1 uncultured Solibacteraceae bacterium
GGTGGTTGTCTTGGATACACCGCCGCGCTGGTTGGCAATCACTAAGCGAAGCACCGGAATTCCTCCTTCGCCTGACCCTCAGGCATGCGGGATCGCTCCGTACGCCACTCCTGTGCTGCCTCTTTCCCGCCCACCCTGGGGAGGTACACCCCTACAAATCGTAGCGCTATCGATTTGTATTCAAAGTGTAGTATAGGACTTTCCGCCTAGCCGGTCAATAACTTGATTCTCACCCTTCTCACTCCGACCACCGCCCAAGCCAGAAGCAGAAAATCCCGAGCGCGGTAAACAGCCCGCCGAGACGCAGATAGAATACCGTCACCTTGAAAACGAGAACGTGTAGCCTGCCTCCGCATAGACATCCTGCGGGCGGGCGGGATTGTACGGAATCAGCTCTCGGACATCGAGCGGTGCGCCAGTTCTCCGAATAGCGGCAGGGAGTATGCCTCGTCGTGCGAGGCCTTCACCATCATAAAGACGGACATCGCCAGCAGGACCACGCTCACCAGGTCGTGCAGATGATGGAGGTGCGAGATCGGCGCCAGGGCCAGCTTCAGCACCTGGTCGTTCATCAGCCAGGCCACAAACAGGTATAAGCCCTGGAAGGCGTGGAAACGAACCGCCGGCACATGTCGAAAACGCTGCGCGGCCAGGACGATGATGGCCGCGATCCAGCCCATTCCAGGGATGTAGCACAGAATGGAAGCGGTCCGCGGAGAGATGCCCGCGAGCGCATCGCCCGCAATGGGAGGAGGCGGCTGGCCGGGAGCCTTGGCGCCGACCGGCTGGGCAGCGCCGCACTGGCGGCAAAACGCCTGCGTCTCGCCCACCTGGTTCCCGCAATGGCTGCAAAAAGGCATCTATTAGTCTTTACGTTACGCGACCCGGATCTGTTCCGGCAAGCATCCGCGCCGCGGTCACCCGGCCATGCTAACATTCTGGCCATGTGGAAGCTACGTCCCGCCATCCTGCTGATGAGCGTGGCTGCCGTGCTGCCGGCGGCCGGAAAGCTGGAAATCTACTGCATCGACGTGGAAGGAGGCAAAGCCACCCTGTGGGTGTCGCCCGCGGGCGAATCCATGCTGGTGGACGCCGGTTGGCCGGGCAACAACCATCGCGATGCCGAGCGCATCGCACTCGCGGCCAAGGCTGCCGGCGTGCGCAAAATCGATTACCTGGTGATTACCCACTACCATACCGATCATGCCGGCGGCGTCCCGCAACTGGCGGAGAAGATGCCGATCCGGAATTTCGTCGACCACGGGGCGAATACCGAAACCGGGCAGCCGGCCGAGGTCCTGTTCGGCGAGTACGCGCGTTTCCGCGATAAGGGCAACCACATCGTGGTAAAACCCGGCGACAAGCTGCCCATCAAGGGGCTCGACGTGGAGATCGTTTCGTCGGACGGCGCGCTCATCGCGGCGCCGCTCGCCGGCGCGGGCCAGCCGAATCCCGATTGCGCCGGCCTGAAGCCGCCCCCGCCGGACCAGAGCGAAAACGGGCACTCCATCGGGATGGTGGTGACCTACGGCAGCTTCCGCGCGGTGGATCTGGGCGACCTCACCAAGGATAAGGAATACGGGCTGGTGTGCCCCGAGAACAAGCTCGGGACCGTCGACCTGTTCATGGTTTCGCACCACGGCCTGGACGCTTCGAATTCCGCCGCCCTGGTGCATGCACTCCATCCGCAGGTGGCCATCATGGACAACGGCGCGCGCAAGGGCGGGGCGGCGGATGTCTGGCAGATCATCCACGATAGCCCGGGCATGGAGGATCTCTGGCAGCTACACTACTCTGTGGACGCCGGCAAGGACCACAATTCGTCCGACCCCTTCATCGCCAACATCGACGAGATCTGCCGCGCCCAGTGGCTGAAAGTGACCGCCGACAGGGACGGGGCGTTCACGGTGTGGAATCAGCGCAATAAGTTCGAACAGAAGTACCACAAGCCGTAAGGCAACCCCGGTCCGGCATTTGAGACGGTCGCGGAGCTGGGTCCGCCGTCGCCCGGTCCGCACTCGTCAGATCGGCCTGATGGACTGATGAAGTCTGAAGCGCGACCGGAAGGCGTTTATCCGTGATCATCGGTGTTCATCTGTGGCCAATCTCTTCTTACCGAAGCCGCCTGATCTCACGCAAAAAACTAATTTGGCCACAGATGAACACCGATGAACACGGATAACCGAACCGTTACTGACCGAGTTTGCCTGATTATTTCCTGGACACTACACTAGAATGGCGCCTTGACCATGTCACACCATCCTCGCGAGCTCAGCCGCCGCCGACTGCTGTACCTGGCAGGCGCTGCCGCGCGGCTCGCGGCGGCCGAGCCGGACTTCTGGGACGCCAAGCCACCGGACGAATGGAGCGTCGCCGACATCTACCAGTTGGTGAATCGTTCCCCGTGGGCCAAGCCCGTTCACGGGTTTCTGCGCCCCACCCCACGTGCGCCGGATGTGGCTCCCCGCGGCCGGGCACCCGTGCCGGACATAGTCGGCCCCAGCGGGGTGGTGACATGGGAAAGCTCGCAGCCCGTTCGCGACGCTCTGAAGACGCCGCTCCCAGGCGCGTTCGCGGATTGCTACGTCCTCGGCGTGGATGGCATCCCGCTGGGGACGGCATCCGTGGACGATCTGAAAGAGTCCGCCGCACTCCGTTCTTCCGGGAAGGTAAGGTGGACCGTGCGGGCGCAAGCGGTGCTGGAACTGATTCGCACCAGCCCGGTGTACGCGCTTGGATTTCCGCGCGCCGCGGCGCCCATCGGGCTGGACAGCGTAGAGATCGTCTTCGAGGTTCAGTTCGGAAGATGGCTGGTGGAGGCCCGCTTCGACCCCCGGAAAATGCTCTACCACGGGCAACTGGCGGTGTAGAAATCCGCCACTCAAATAATCACTGAAATTTCGTTCACTCGTGCCGATAAGGTTGACATTGGGGTACTCCCCAATGGAGACCAGTTATTGCTGTCCGAAGGTATCCCGTCGACGCGGTGGCGTCCCGCAGGTCTTCCGGTAAGCCTTTCCCGCACAGGAGCTCGCAGCTTGTCCCCCAAACTTTCCAGATGTGCAGCATCCTTGGTTCTTGCGCTGGTGTCGGCCAGCACCCTTTCCGCCCAGATGGGGCCGCGAATTGTGGGAAGGCCGGATAACAGCGCCCTGGTGCGTATACCAGGCAGTACCCATCCGCTGGTTGCGGTGGCGAAGGAAATCGGCCGCGCGCCCGAGAGTTTGCCTATGGAACGCATACTGTTGCAACTCAGCAGCAGCTCCGGGCAGCTAGCGGGGCTGGAGCAACTCATGGCGGACCAGCAGGACCCGGCCTCTCCGCGCTACCATGCGTGGCTCACGCCGGAGCAGTTCGGCGAGCAGTATGGCGTGGTGCAGGAAGATATCGATAGCATTACTGGCTGGCTCGTGAGCCAGGGATTTCAGGTGGCGGAAGTGGCCGCGGGAATGGATTGTTGGGTATTGTCGTTGCCGTAGGT
>CAZARO010000803.1:0-3476 GCA_964487165.1 uncultured Solibacteraceae bacterium
CGGCGTGGTGCGAGATCGTCGCCATGGTCAGTTCCTTCGGCATGTCGCTCCTGTTTCTGATTTTGAAAAAGATGGGCACGGCCCCGGGAACATACGAGGAGTTGTTGATCACCATCGCGTGCACTACGGTCCTCTGGGTGGCGACGGCGTATCTGGGGCCGCAGACGGCTGAGCCGGCGCTCGTCAATTTCTACCAGAAGGTGCGTCCGCCGGGGCCGGGCTGGAAACACATTGAGGCCATCGCCGGCATCTCGCCCGCACAAGCGGAAACGGACCGCGAGGACTTTAACTTTCCGATGTCGCTGCTGGGATGGTTCACCGGATGCATTACCATCTGGTCCGGCCTGTTCGCCGTGGGTAACTTCCTCTACGGCAGAATGGAGTTGTTCTGGGCCATGCTGGCGGTATTTGTAGTAAGTGGGTCGATTCTGATTCGAGTGGTCAATCGGCTGTGGAAGTAAGTCGTCACTATCTGCCCACGCTCGATGGATGGCGCGCGGTGGCCATCGCCGCGGTGCTGTGCTGCCATGCCGGATGGCCCAACGTACGGCTGGCTCCCTATGGCGCGATGGGGGTCTCGGTCTTCTTCGCCCTCAGCGGATTTCTGATCACGCGCCGCCTGATGGAAGAGCGGCGCATCGATCTGGCGGCCTTCTATCGACGCCGCGCCTTCCGAATTCTCCCGCCGATCGTGGTCTACCTGGCGCTCATGGCGCTGCTGGGCTTGGGGCTGCGCCTCATTCCGATGGATCCCGGGCAGCTCTGGGCGAGCCTGTTCTTCTATCGCAATTACCTCACCGCGCCGGTGTCGCAAGGCTGGTACACAGGCCACTTCTGGTCGCTGGCGGTGGAAGAGCATTTCTATCTCATGTGGCCCGCGCTGCTGTTGCTCGTTGGGCTGCGGCGCGCGCGGTGGGTGGCGCCGGCGCTGGCTTTGGCGGTCGCGGTGTGGCGCGTGGCCGACTCCCATTACGATTGGATAGGGCGATGGAATCCCGCGCTGCGCGGCTCGGTGGCACGCACCGACTATCGGCTCGATATTCTGCTATTCGGGTGTGCGCTGGCGCTGGTGTGGGACGATGCGCGCGTGGGGGCGTTCTTCCAACGCATTGGCGGAACGGCGCTGGCTGTCGTGGCGGCCGTCGCGGCGGTATGTTGCCAGATCTGGACTCCGCCCGGCTACCTGACGATGGTGGCGGTGCTGATGGCGCTGCTGCCGGCGGCCACGGTGGCGAACCCGCAAAGCTGGGCGGGACGGTTCCTGGAACTGCCGCTGCTCGCGTGGGTGGGACGAATGTCGTACAGCTTGTACATATGGCAGCAACTCTTCCTGCCGCCGCGCGCGGCCTGGGTTTGGCAGCGGACGCCATGGAATCTGGTGGCGCTCTTCCTCTGCGCGGCGGCGAGTTACTATCTGGTGGAGCGGCCGGCGATGGCGCTGGGGCGGCGATCGATCGGCGTTCGCCTAGCTTCGGACCGGCCCTTAGGGCCACCTGTTTCGGAACAGGCGTTACGACCGTCAAATTGACTGGGGCTGACCGCGCTAAGATTGAGAGGAAGGTTCCCTGTGCAACTCACCGTTGAAATCCCGGACGATTTCGCCGAACACTTTAGCGCCGGCAGCGCCGATCTTTCAAGGCGAGCGCTTGAGTTGCTCGCACTGGAGGAGTACAAGAACGGGCGATTGACCGAGACCGATCTGCAACGGCTTCTCGGTTTCGGCACCCGGTACATGCTGGACGGCTTTCTCAAAGCGCACGGCATCCTGATCGACGACTACACCGTTGACGATCTACGCCGCGAAGTCGCAGCCCTGGAGCGGTTGGGATTTTAATCGCGTGAAGGTGGTCATTGCCGATACGGGCCCGATTAACTACCTGCTCTTGATCGGGTATATCGAACTTCTTCCAAAACTATTTGAAAGAGTTATTTTGCCGTCTGCCGTGAAGGGCGAACTCAGCAATCCCGAGACACCCGCCAAGGTGCGCATGTGGATCGCGGCTCCTCCACAGTGGCTGGAGATCCAACACGCCGGCGATCTCAAGCCGGTCAGAGGCCTTGGCGCGGGGGAGACGGAGGCAATCGCTCTGGCCTTGGAACTTCGCGCCGATATTCTGTTGATGGACGACCGGCGTGGAGTAAAAGCTGCGCGCGGTAAAGGAATCGAAGTAACCGGAACGCTCGGTGTTTTGGGCCTGGCTGGCAAGCGCGGGCTTATCGATCTCGCCGAAGCTTTCGAACTCCTCAAGAAGACCAATTTTCGCTACCCGCAAGCGATAATGGACGGGTTCCTCGACGACGGCTCCAACCGGGAGTAATAGTCTCCCGTCCTTTGGGGGCGAAGAGCGAACAGCCCCCCTACTTCTTCTCCGACACTTGTATCGCCGGCACGTTGGCGTCGTGAATCAACTTATTGAACGCCGCGAGGTCGGTTGTCATTAGGGTATCGAGCGCCTTCAACTGCACATTCACCCGCGTAGCCACGTCCTCATAGACCATGTACGACTGCTGGGTGGGCGGATTGTCGGAGCCTTCCACTACGCCGAGTACGTGCGCCAACTTGTTATTCAGCTTGATGGGAAAATTCAGCGGATCTTCGCTGGCGCGGTTCTTAGTCTGGTATAACTCTTCTTCCACGGCGGTCAGCTTCTGAGTAAGTGCCTTAGCCGCGTCGGCGACGCGCTTATCGTCGCGCCGCGTGTAATCTTCCAGCTGCTTGCGGATTTCGCGGATGCGGATCACGCCCTCGTTAGTAGCGGAAAGCTTGTCGCGGATCTGCAGCGCCAGGGTTACCTGCTTTACATAGTCATCCTGCGTGGTGGTCAGGCGCGGGTCCTTCTTCACTTCGAAGGTCTGGCTCTGTGTCTTGCCGTCGACGGTCAGCTTCACGGTGTAAGTGCCGGGCGGAGCGGTGGGTCCGGTGAGGCCGCCGGCCCACATGATGAGGCCGGGGAAGCCGGTGGCGTCGGGGTAGCGCAGGTTCCACACGAAGCGGTTCAGGCCGGGGTTGGCGGCGACGCGAGCGGGCGGTCCGCCGCGCGGCGGTCCCTCTTCAAACTCCGGCGCGGTAGCTTCCGCCACCTGTACCGGAGGACGGCTGCTGAATTTGTTGATCGATTTGCCGGCGCTGTCCAGGAATTCGATGGTCACATCGCCCTGTGGCCGCCCTTTGAGCGAGTAGTAAATCACCGCGCCGCCGGCGGGATTTTCGCCCATGGATACCGGGATGCGCCCGCCCCCGCGCCCGCCGCCCAAGCCGAAGCGATAAGTCTCCTTGGGCTTGAATAAGTGGGCATCTTCCGTCGCAACGGTGTCGTTCAACTGGTAGAGCAGCGGCATGTCGTCGAGCACGTAGAAGGCGCGGCCCTGCGTGGCCACCACCAGTTCCTGATCGCGCTTGTGGAAAGCCACGTCGGTGATCGGCGTCACCGGAATATTGAGGTTGAACGGCTTCCAGTTCTCGCCGTCGTCGTAGG
>CAZARO010000804.1:0-3097 GCA_964487165.1 uncultured Solibacteraceae bacterium
ACATCTGGAAGCGCTCGGCGCCCAGGAATTCGGCGTTTGCTTTATCGGGCGTCTCGATCTTGTGATTCTCGCCGGCGACCTTCTTGAAAGGCACGATCAGCGGCTTGTAAGCCTTCGACGTGTTCCACTTGCCCAGCAGTTCTTCGGCGGCCTTTTGCATGTCGGCGGGGGTCACCGGACCCACCACCGCGAAGACGCCGTAGTTGGCGCCGTAGAAATCGTCGTGGAACTTCCTGGCATCGGCCAGAGTTACCTTGGCGACTTCGGGCTTCTGCTCTTCGCGCGTGGGCGCGTATTGCACATCGCCCTTGACGAAAGGAGAAAGATGGCGATTCAGAAGCTCTTGCGCCAGTTGCGTGGGCTCGGTCTGCGGAAGTTCGAGCGCCTTGACTCTCTGCGTCTTGGTGCGGTCGAATTCGTCATCGGGATAGAGCGGCTCCTTCAAGATTTCGACGGCCAGCTTCATCGCCGCCACAAAATTCTCCGCCGGCGCGGTGATTTCGGCCGTCGCGGTGGAAATGCTGCCGCCTCCGGGCGCGCCGCCGCCGCGTCCGCCGCGTCCGCCGCCGCCGAAAGCACCCCCGCCGCCGCTGGCGGTCACCTGGGCATTCAGCTTGCGGAACTCATCCTGCAATTGCGAGCGGGTGTGGCTCTTCGTGCCCGACATCAGCAGGGCGCCGGCGAATGCCGCGGCCTCGCGCTGGCCCGCCAGAGTGGTGGCGTCGCCGAAGCGCAGTTGGATGGTGCCGGTGACCATGTTGTTCTCGGTCTTCTTGGGAAACACGTCCACCTTCATGCCGTTGGCCAGCTTGGAGCGCACCACGCGGCTTTCGATATTGGCGATGGTGGGGTCGAACGTCTCGGCGTGTACGATGGTGACGGTGCTCTTGTAATTCTTGAGCGTGGCATCTAGATCGGGCGTGGCCGGCACCACCGTGCGGTCCGGATTCATGTCCGGAATGTAGTAGCCCACGGTGCGATTGGAAGGCTTGAAGTAGGCCTTGGCCACGCGCACTACGTCGGACGGCTGCACGTCTTTCAAGCGGTCGTGCTGCAGGAACATCAATCGCCAGTCGCCCTGCGCGATGGCCGTATTCAACGCGCCGGTGGCGATGGCCTGCGGGTTCGAGAGGCTGTTTTCCAGATTGCGAAGAAGCTGCGTGCGCACGCGTTCCACGTCGTCCGCTGACGGCGGATTGTCGATGACGTCCTGGATCGCTTTGAAAATGGCGTCGCGTACGGTGTCGGTGGATTGATCCTGCGTGAGAGTGGCCGAAACCTCCGCCAGTCCGGGATCGTGCAGTGCCTGGAAGCGCAGGTTGGCCGATACGGCCAGGTCGGGATCGACCACGAATTTCGTCAGGCGCCCTTCATTAGGATCGCCCGCGCCGCCGCGTCCCCGCCCGCCGCCACGGCCTCCGCGTCCGCCGGTGGCCCCGTTCATAATGCCCGCCAGCACCTGCAGAGCGGCTGAATCGGGATGGCCAGCCGATACTACGTGGTAGGCGACCACCACATTTTGTCCGGTGCCCACGCGGCGCAGCGCCACGAAGCGTTCGCCATCCTGCGCCGGCTCGATGGTGTACGTGGCTTCCAGCTTGCGCGTGGGCCGCGGCAATTTGCCCATGGAATCGCCTACGAATTGCAGAGTTTTGGATTCGTCGATGCGCCCGGTAATCACCAGCACAGCGTTGTCGGGCTGGTAATACTTGTGATAGAAAGCTTCCGGACGAGTGAACGGAACGCCTTCCAGGTCGTCCTTGGAACCGATGACGGACTTGCCGTAGTTGTGCCAGATATATGCCGTGGCGGCCACGCGCTCGCCGAGGATGGAGGCAGGGTTGTTCTCGCCGCGCTCCAGCTCATTGCGGACCACGGTCATTTCCGTGTCGAGGATTTCCTTGTTGAACTTGACGTTGACCATGCGGTCGGCTTCCAGGCTGAGGGCCCACTTCAAATTCTCGTCGCTCGAGCTAAAGGTCTCGTAATAGTTGGTGCGATCCTCGGACGTGGTGCCGTTCCAGCTCGAAGTGTGCGCCGTGATTTCGTCCTTGATATGGCGCCCGTTAGTCGTCTCGATGAAATCGAGGTGTTCCAGCAGGTGCGCCATCCCGGTCTCGCCGTAGCCTTCGAAGCGCGAGCCCACCAGGTAGGTGACGTTGACGGTGATCTTGGGCTCGGCCGCGTCGGGATAGAGCAGCACTTTCAAGCCATTGGGGAAATCGTACTCGGTGATTCCTCCCATGGAGGTCATTTTCTGGACGCCCGCGGGCAGCGTCTGGGCGGACCCGAGCGGCGCGAGTGTTAGAAGCATCGCGGCAATGGGGACAAAGCTTCGGTTCATAAATTGGAAAACCCTTTGGGACCGGATTATAGCAGGTATGGGGGCGACGGATGCAGCGCGCCGAACGCCCCCCGGCAATCATCATTGGGATTGCGTCTGCAGACCCTCTAGCTCGACGCCGCCGACCATGCCGGCTTGCCGCACCAGGAATACACGGGAGAGGAAGGGAGGATGACTTCGCAGATGCATGCCCAGTACAGCCGGAATCGCGATGCGCACGAGGAGTACATCCTGATCATGCCGGTTGGTACAGACCCCAACTGGGGCTCCGAGCAATACAGCACAAAGATTAAACTGCCGGCGGTTGCTTCTCCCCACTGTAGCCTTGAGATCAATAGCCGGTGTCTCGTAGCACTGGAGGACCCAGGATACCCATATGAGCTTCTCACAAAGGGAGTCTCGGGTGTCGTCACGATGACTGGTATCGTTACGCAGGACGGCACTGTCGGCCAAGTTCAAGTCGCAAACGTCATTCCGAAGACGACAAATGCGGCACTCGTCAGCGCGGCTGTGGCGAACCTCTCGACCTGGCACCTGGAACCCGCCGAGCGGCAAGAAACTCTTAGAATTACTTTTCGTTATCAACTGGACGCTTCACTAAAGATTGATATAGTTCGATGGGTCTTGCCAAATGAGGTCGTCATACGCGCGTGTCCTCGCCCCTAGGGAAAGGGTCGTCGACAACCGTGCCCAAGCTCGTGGAATGCAGGTTATCATTTCGGGTTACGGCTTCGGAGCGGCGCAGGGAACGGG
>CAZARO010000804.1:3107-3476 GCA_964487165.1 uncultured Solibacteraceae bacterium
GACACTGGACCCGCTGCCGACCATCACCGGCCTGTCAACGTCGTCGGCGACGGCGGGCGCGCAGATTGTCGTTTCCGGTTCCGGCTTCGGAGCGGCGCAGGGAACGGGGTTCGTGTGGCTGGGCCGTACTCCTGGTACCGTAGTGACGTGGAGCGACACGCAGATTACCGCGACGGTGGCGTCTAACGCAGTGTCGGGAAGCGTGTACGTGCGGCAGTGGGGATTGTTGTCCAACGCTATGCCTATCACGGTCAGTACCGCGACGATCACGAGCGTCTCGCCGTCGAGCGCAGCGCCTTCGGCCCAGGTGACGATTACCGGTTCGGGATTCGGCGCTTCGCAGGGCACGGGGCAGGTGTGGCTGGGCGG
>CAZARO010000805.1:0-3474 GCA_964487165.1 uncultured Solibacteraceae bacterium
AAAAACGATGAGAGAGGTGAACCGAGAGAGGCCCAATCGGCAAGGTAGCACACTTCGTGGGACTCGGCTAATCGGCATCAGGTTTCTGACGAAATGACTTGCGGCTACTGCGGATCGCGCAACAACGAACTGGAAATTCGCTGCCGTCGATGCGGGCGAAAACCGGGAGACACACTCACCGGCCACTTCATGGTGCATCGCACCACCGGCGCGTTGGCCAATAAACCCCGGCCCGACGCTCCTCCGGAGGAGAATCTCCAAACCCGAACTGTGAACACGGCGGGGGCGGTGCAGGGCAGCCTTTTCATGCCCAACGTAATCGCCATGCCGAACCGCGGCAATCCGCGCGCTCCGCGTCCTAGAACCAGCCCGTCGACTGCGACGACCGCCAGGCCCCCGGGGCGGAAAGCGCCTCGTCTTGTGCCCGAGGGCCAGGGCGAGTTCGAATTTTTCGCGCCCGTGCAACCCAAGACGAAGACCCTGGGAACCACCGTGGAAGCCGCTATCTATTGCGAGGCCCCGGTAGCCACGCCAGTGCATCGCGCCCTGGCTGCCGCCATCGACCTCAGCATGATCCTGGTGGCTTACGGACTCTTCCTGCTGACATTCGTGCTGTGCAAGGGAGAGATCATCGTCGACCGGCCGAACCTGATTATTTTCGGCTGCGCCCTGGGGCTGATCGCGGCTACTTATGGGCTCTACTGGACTATCGCCGGGACGGAGACCGCCGGCATGCGTTGGACGCACCTGCGCCTCATCACGTTCGAGGGCTTTCCGCCGGACACGTGGCAGCGGGTGGGCCGGCTGGCCGGCATGTGCCTGAGTCTCTTTTCCGTTCTGGGGATTCTGTGGTCGCTGGCCGATGAGGAAAGCTTGGGCTGGCAGGACCACATCTCGCGCACCTTCCCAACCGCGCACGAACTGGAATCGCGCGTCTTCCGCCGCCGGTAGCGCGCTTAGACATCTGAGGCAGTTGCAATATTCGGCTGTTCGACCGCTCCCTCGCTATCGCGGCTCGGCAGACTCTTGCAAACACGGAGACGCCGTTCTGAGCCGTGTACAAGCCCGCCTGAAAGCCTGATTCCGTACGCAGAAATAGTAAAGCCCCGTGGTCAATGACCACGGGGCTGCACTCAGAGGTGGCGGCGGGAGGGGACTCGCCGCCAGGGATGCTGTCTGTATGCCTTGAGATTAGCAGTTACGGACCTTATTGTCCATTAAATTTTGATTTTATTTTCGAGCCGGCTTCCCGGAATCTCCGAATCAATGGCTCCAGGGAGCCGGCAGTAAGACCCGGTAGTGAACTCTGAATAACTAAAAGAAATATTGAGGAAACATACCTGCTCGGTGTAACTTTGCGGAAGAAGGCGGTGTGTGGTGATCGAGACTCATCAAGAGGAAAAAGCCGGAGCCAGGATCGGTGAACGCGAACGCCGCATGAAGCGGCGCTTCCAGATTGAGCAGGAAGTCCGCTATAAAATGCTCTACGGACAACGGATTGCCGAGACCGGCGTAGGCAGGACCATGAACATCTCGAGCAGCGGGGTATGGTTCTCGACCGAAAACATGCTCACCTCGGGTATGCCGGTGGAGCTTTCCATGAACTGGCCGGTGCTCCTCAATGACTCCTGCCCCATGAAACTGATGATCTACGGCTGTGTGGTTCGCAGCAACGAGAAAGGCGCCGCCGTGGCCATCGAACGGTACGAGTTCCGAACACAGGGCACCAAAGCCTTCCAGCAGCCCGGCATTCCCGCGCCGGTCGAATTCCGCTTCCCGCTGTAAGACTGGCGGAATTTCGCTCTGGCACTTCAATTGCTCCAGTCAGTACAAGATGTTCTGGCTGGCAGCAGTTTTGATGGCGTTGTGGCTTCTGGGGTTGGCCACTGCCAACACTTTGGGAGGCTTCTTACACATCCTTCTGGTGCTCGGCCTCGCTGTCCTGTTCATCCAGTTGACCATGGGTCAGCGGGAAGCCTGAACTCACAGCGCCCGCAGCAGTCTGGCAGGCAGGGTGATCACCGCCCAGACCAGCTCCAGTACGCCCTCCACGGCGATTCCCACAATGCGGAAGGGCAGCAGCAGAAGCCATACCAAGGGATAAAGTACCAGCGCCGCCAGTGCCAGGGGCCAGCACAAAAACAGCAGAATCAACCACAAGAGCAACTTCACAGCAGTTTTCTCCCTTCCCAGTCTAATACGAACAAAGCCAAGCAATTGTTCCAGTCTGCTACCATAAAAACTCCGCTCTCATGTTGCGCTTTGAGACCGCCGGAGAGTCCCACGGGGAGTGCCTGGTAGCGACGCTCGTGGGGCTGCCCGCCGGAATACCAATTTCGTTGCCAGTAGTCAACCGGGAACTTTGGCGCCGCCAACAAGGCTACGGCCGTGGCGGCCGCATGAAGATCGAAACCGATAGCGCTGAAATTGTGGCCGGCGTGCGTCACTCCCACACCATCGGCTCGCCGGTGGCCATTCTGATTCGGAATAAGGACTGGGAGAACTGGACGGAAGTGCTCCCCGTGGAGAATCTACCGGGTGGGATTGACAAGCGGAGGCCCGTCACCCGTCCCCGTCCCGGGCATGCCGATCTCGCCGGCGCCATCAAGTACAATTTTCACGATGCCCGGTATATTTTGGAGCGGGCCAGCGCCCGCGAGACGGCCGCTCGGGTAGCCGCAGGCGCGGTGGCCAAGGCGCTGCTGAACGAATTCGGTATCCAGGTGCTCAGCCACGTGGTGGCCGTCGGCGCGGTACACCTCGATCGCACAGTAGAGTGGGAAGAATTAGTGGCGCTCAGCCAAAAAGACAGCGTTCTGCTGGGCTGCGTCGACCCCGTGGTGGAAGCGCGCATGAAGGACGTAGTCGACGAAGCCTATCGTACCGGCGATACCGCCGGCGGCGTGTTCGAAGTGGTGGCTCATGGAGTGCCGACCGGCTTGGGATCGCACGCCACCTGGGATTCGCGCCTAGACGGCCGCCTGGCGCAAGCCATCGTCTCGATTCAGGCCGTCAAGGGAGTGGAGATCGGCGCGGCCGCGGAAGGCGCCGCGAGCTTCGGCTCCAGAGTGCAGGACACCATCCATTACGATCGCGAGGCGTCGCGTTTCACCCGCGGAGCGAATCGTGCCGGCGGCCTGGAGGGTGGCATCACCAACGGCCAGGACGTGGTGGTTCGCGGCCTGCTGAAGCCTATCTCCACCCTGCGGCGTCCACTGGAGTCAGTCGATTTCGCCACCCGGGAGCCGGCCCTGGCGGCATACGAGCGCTCCGACGTGTGTGTGGTCCCGGCCGCGGGCGTGGTGGGCGAAGCCATGGTGGCGATGGTGTTGGCGCAAGCTTTTCTGGAAAAGTTCGGCGGCGATTCCCTGTCGGAGACGTGCCGCAATTATGCAGGTTATCTGCAACAAGTGAAGGATTTTTGATCGTTATGGTTTACCCGATTGTGAAATTCGGAAACCCCGTGCTGGAGCG
>CAZARO010000806.1:0-3472 GCA_964487165.1 uncultured Solibacteraceae bacterium
GCCTGGCAGCGCACCTTGGATGTGTTTAATAAGTACGTGAAGTCGTAAAATGCGGGGCGTCATACTGTGAAGATGATCCGCGCCCTCAGACTGGTAGTCTTCGGCATGCTCGTCTGGAGCTCCGTTGCATCGGGCCAACAACCCTCCGGCGGCGGCGACGCGGCACTCATCGAACGAAGCCGCCAGAAAGCCCTCGACTACACCACTTCCCTGCCGGATTTCGTCTGTTCGGAAGTGGTCCGGCGCTACGCCGCCCCCGCCGACGGCTTGAAGCTGGGCCTGTGGGCTCACACCGACACGCTCACGGTCAAACTCAGCTACTCGCAGAAAACCGAAGGGCACAAGCTGGAACTGATCGATGGCAAGCCCACGGATCGCAAATTCGAAGAACTGGGCGGAGCTACCAGCACGGGAGAATTCGGAGGCATCCTGCGCACCATTTTCGATCCCGCCTCGCAGGCCGCGTTCGACTGGGAGAGTTGGAAGACGGTGCGGAAACATCGTACCGCGGTCTATCAATGCGCGGTCGCCGCGGCGAATTCGCCGTACTATCTGAAGAGCGGGAACCGGCGGGCCGTGGTAGGCATTCATGGCGTGCTTGAGGTGGACAGCGAGACCGGCGAAGTGCTGCAACTGACTTACATCGCCTACGACATTCCCAAACAACTGGATGTGCAGTACTCGACTAACACCGTGGAGTACGACTTTGCGAGCGTGGGAGGAAGGAACTACCTGTTGCCCGTCCGCTCCGAAACGGAAGTCCACAGTTCGGAGATGTGGGCGCGGAATAAGACGGAGTTCCACGAGTACCGCAAATTCTCCGCCGATTCGGTCATCGACTTCGGCACCGGCAAGTAACTACGCGCGCTATACTTGTCTGCATGATCGGCGCCCTCAGGCTGGCCCTTGGCGGTCTGCTGTTGTGGACGCCGCTGGCGTGGGGCCAACATCTTTCCGGCGGGGACGCCGCCGCGCTGATCGAGAAAAGCCGCCAAAAAGCCCTCGATTATGCCCATTCGCTGCCGGATTTCCTGTGTACCGAGGTGATCCGCCGCTACAGCGACAGCCGGCCGCAGAACGGCAAATTGTTCGGCCGCCCTTTGGTGCCCATGCAGTTTCCCGCCGGCATGAAGTGGATCCCCACCGACAAGCTCACCGTCAGACTCAGCTTCTTCCAACTGCAGGAGGAGCATACGCTGGTTGCCATCAACGACCGGCCCAGCGACCAGAAATACGCAGGCCTGGCGGGAGCTACCAGCGGAGGCGAATTCGGAGGAATGATGAAGAGCATCTTCGATCCGGCCTCGCAGACCGCCTTCCGATGGGAGAGTTGGCGGGGGCGGAAACGTCGTACCGCAGTCTACGCCTACGAAGTATCGGCGGCCCATTCCCAGTTCGTGCTGGCCAACGGCAAGCCCGGCGCCGTCCATCACGCCACCGTGGGTTTTCACGGAACGATCGAGATCGACGGCGACACCGCCGAGGTGCTGCATTACGACTATATGGCCGACCGCATTCCGAAGGAACTGAGTTTGGAGAGCGCCCTGACCACGGTGGACTACGCCTTCGCCGGCGTGGGGGGCCGGGACTATCTTCTGCCCTCCCGCTGCCAGACCGAGATGCATAGTCCGGAGCTGTCGGTGCGAAACGACACGGAGTTCCGCGAGTACCGCAAATTCTCCAGTGAATCGACTGTCACTTTCGGCGCCGGCAAGTGATGCCCGTATGGTGTCAAGCCGCGCCTTATATAAACAGATCCGCGGAAACGCAGAACATCTCGGCCAACGCCTTGGCGCGCTCTTTGCTTATTCCGCGCTTGCCCCTCAACACTTCCGACGTGATCCCTTTCGAGCCAAAAACCGGCAGCAGATCGCGCGGCGTCATTCCACGGCTTCGCATTAGATCGCGCAGGATGTCGGCAGGACCGGCGTGACCGGTACGGTACGCGCTCCTCTCGAAATTAGAAATGAGGGTGGACAGCAATTCCACAAACCGACGCTCGTCAGGCTTAAGGCATTCCTCCCCGCGAGAGAGAAACCCGGATAGCACCGCAAGCCACCGTTCATTATCCTCCGGCGTTTTGATAACCTGAGGCTCATATTTCTTCAACAGATCGGAATACAACGACTCAGCAACCGCAGCCATTTTTCCACCCCCCTCGATCATATTCGGCGTGCGTGATCAGCGATACTACCCGCACAAGACCGAGACCATATTCAATTCTCACGATCAATCGATAGCGATTGTGGCGAATATTAAACACTACGCACTCCCCCACGTGGTCAGCGTCGGGATATTGGCTCCGCACATCCGCGAACTGTCTCCAATTAGCACTTTCACAAATCTGCCGCCACGAGGCTATCGAGCGTCAGGTTCTCATTTTGAGAACCGAGTGTCAACCCGGCCATCGGCCCCGCTGCGGCCTGGCGACTGCGTCCCCCTAGTCCTACACACCCAATATATTCTTGGTAGAATAGCACTTAACCCCAAAGAGGAGATAGCTTGGCAGATCAGGAATTACCACCGCAAGATCCCCCTGCGCCACCGCCTTCGGGAGGCAATTTGCCCCTGGGTGGCAACGGCGGAAATCTCGTCCCCACCAATATTGAAGATGAAATGAAGCGCTCCTACCTGGATTACGCCATGAGCGTAATCGTGGGGCGCGCCTTGCCCGATATCCGCGACGGCCTCAAGCCGGTGCATCGCCGGATTCTCTACACCATGCAGCAGATGGGGCTGCAGCCCAACCGCCCCACGCGTAAGTGCGCCCGTATCGTGGGCGACGCCATGGGTAAGTACCACCCGCACGGCAACCTGGCGATCTATGACGCCCTGGTGCGCCTGGCGCAGCCTTTCTCCATGCGCTACCCGCTGGTGGAAGGCCAGGGCAATTTCGGCTCCGTGGATGGCGATCCGCCCGCCGCCGACCGGTATACCGAGGCCCGCCTGGCGCGCGTGGCGACGGCGCTGCTCGAGGACCTCGACAAGGAAACCGTCGACTTCAAGCCGAATTACGACGACAGCGAAACCGAGCCCGAAGTTCTGCCCACCCGCGTCCCCAACCTGCTGGTGAACGGCTCTTCGGGAATTGCCGTGGGCATGGCGACCAACATCCCGCCGCATAACCTCACCGAGATAGTCAACGCGGTCATCTACAAAATCCAGCATCCCGAGGCCACGCTCGCCAAGCTGCTGGAATTCGTGCAAGGGCCGGATTTCCCCACCGGCGGATTCATTCTGGGCCGCCAGGGCTTTCAGCAAGCCTACACCACCGGACGCGGCCAGCTCAAGATCCGCGCCCGCGCCAAGATCGAACGGGTCGGTAAGGAGAAGGAGCAGATCATCATCGACGAGATTCCCTATCAGGTAAATAAGTCGAAGCTGCTCGAGCAGATCGCGTCCATGGTCAATGAGAAACGCATCGAAGGCATCTCCGACGTGGTGGACCATAGCGACCGCGACGGCATGCGCA
>CAZARO010000807.1:0-3470 GCA_964487165.1 uncultured Solibacteraceae bacterium
AGCCGCTTACGCTGGGTCGCACTCACCCAGGAGTTGCGCGCGATTCGCAGCAGCGTGATAGCCATCTGGAAGGGCAGGCGTGCGGTGATGGCGCGGAATGCGCGGCTGCGGTCGGGGAAGTGGCAGGCATATTCCCAGAGGAAGTGCCCGATGAAGGGCTCGGCGCCGTGCGGGTTACCCTTGGCCTCCAGGAAAAAGTGCTGCAACTCTCCGGTAATCCGGCCAAGATCGAAAACGCGGTCCGCCCGCGTCATGCGTTCCAGGTCGATCGCGATCACGCTGAGGTCGCGGCCGAAGAGCAGATTGCTGGGAGTGGCATCGCCGTGTACGAGCACTTGCTTATCCTCCCACATTCGCGGCTTTTCCCGCCACCGGTCGCGCAGCCAGGACAATTCGTCCACGTCCCAGTCGCCGATCACGTGAATGGCGCGCAGCTTTCGGACCAGCCGGTCCAGATAGGCGCAGTCCTGGTTGAAATCCACAGTCTTCCCATTGGCGGTACGGTTGTGCAGAGTCGCCAGGAAGTACGCCAGGGCAGTTAACTTTTCGTAAAGCGGCTGGGATTGCCCCTGGTGAATCGCACCGTTCACAAAAGTGCTGAGCGGAGTGCCCTCGGCGTACTCCTCCACTAACACGCTATTCAGGTCGGCATTCGTGCCCAGTGGACGGACCACGTGATGCGGGTAACCGGCCAGCCCATACGCGCGCAGGAGCTGCAGATTCTCGAACTCCTGGCGCATGCGGTCGTCGGCGTGGACCGAACGGTGGCCATTCACGAAGAACTTGCCCACCACCTGGGCGCAAGTGTGGCGCTCCTGGTAGAGATAGACTTTGCTGTCCTTCATGCTGAAGACGCGAAAGTCCGCCCCACCGTTGCAGGCGCCGACGC
Organism: uncultured Solibacteraceae bacterium; assembly: GCA_964487165.1. Taxonomy (GTDB): domain Bacteria; phylum Acidobacteriota; class Terriglobia; order Bryobacterales; family Bryobacteraceae; genus PALSA-129. The sequence goes on from CAZARO010000807.1 coordinate 890, forward strand.
CCATTTGCGGCAGGACGCAGTTTACCAGGTAGGGATGCAGCGGATCGTGCGATGAGAGATGTCCAATATACTGTTTCGACACGGGGCCCCTCTCCGAGTGCGTTACAGCGCAGTCATTGGATTGTAACATGAACGAAACGCAGATTTGCACAGGGGGGTACTACGGGGGTGCAGACTTCAGAGGGAGTTTCAATATTCGACGAACCGCTTGCTAGCGCGCGCGGCTCGGAATGGCGCCTCTGTATTTGCCAGAGCCTACCGAGCCGCGACCGCGAGGGAGCGGTTTTGCAACCCAGCTGGGGCGGCAGGGAGGGGCTAATCGAGCTTATAAATCGTCAGGCCGGAGAGCAGCTTGGGATAAAAATCGGTGGACTTCTGCGGCATTACGCCGCCGGCGAACGACGTGTCGGCCACCTGTTGGATAGACGTGGGTTTCAGCAGGAAAGCGATCTGCGCCGCGCCGCTGCGCGCCTCTTCTACCGCCGCGTCCAGGCCGCGGATATAACGCAAATGCTGCTCGTCGCGCACGGCCTGCTCGCCGATGCCCAGAGCCTGGCCGAGCAATCGCTCGTGCAGAACGCGCACATCCAGCTCGCCGTTGACCCGATACTCCAGTTGGAAAAGCCGCGTGCCGATGGCGGCCCCGATGACCGTGCGATCGCCGGACCCCGCCCAGGCGTTCTTTAGATGCTCCGCCGACGCGACTTCCGTCACCGTAAAATCGCGAGCCGCCGCGGTCAAAAACTTCTCCGGGAACCTGTCGGGATCGAGGCCGTTCACCAGCCGGTGAGTGGCCAGAATCCGCAGTCCGGGCGAGTACATATTGACGAACGTCATCATCACGCGGTCCGCGCCGGCGAGCGAGGGATTCTGGTTGCGGAACGCCAGCGCAGTCTCATAGCGATGGTGGCCGTCGGCGATCAGCAGGCGCTTGTCGGCCATCAGTTCCTGCACCATGGCCGCGGCGGCGATCTTCCAGACGCGGTGGACGGCGCCGTACTCATCGGCGATCTCCGCCAGCGGCGCGCCGGCAGCGGCTTCCTCCAGCAAAGCGTCGATGGCGCCGGACTTATCGGGGTAGAGCATGAACAACTGGCCGAAATGGGCGTGCGTGTGGCGCAGCAGTTCCATGCGATCTTTTTTCGGACCGGAGAGCGTCTGTTCGTGGCGATAGACGATACCGGCGGCATACTCTTCCACCGCGCCCAGCGCGATGAAGCCTTTGCGGACCAGGCGCTCGCCCGTGTCGGGCTCGGTGAATTCCTGGAAATAGGGGAAGATGCCGGGCTCGGAGTCGCGCGCCAGTACGCCGGCGGCGGTCCAGGCATCCAGATGCCCGGCGGCGCGCGTGTAGACGTTGTCGGTGTCGTTGTCGGCGGGGGTTCTTTCGCCCAGAATAATGCGCACCAGGTTATACGGGCTGAGCGCCAGATAGCGGGCGCGCATAGCCGCGGAGATCTTGTCATAAGGCTGCGTCACCACGTTGGCCAGGGGGCCGGCTTTGGCGGTGTAACGCAGGGGTTGGAAAGGATAGATTCGGGCCAACCTTCAGGATACACGACCAGCCGCAGGGGCTATCGTCGCCGGGCGACAAATTCCTGTATGATAACACCTGACGGCAATGGGTACGACAGGGCGGGTGACGCCCCGAAGAGCCACGCGGTGCTTGCTGGCCTTGGCGGCCGCCTCCCTCGCCACAGCGGCCGACCGGTATGCGGTAACCGGCATCGTGCTGCAGGTCGATAGGCCGCACCGCAGCTTCGTCGCCTCTTGCGGCGCTATTCCGGGATACATGGAGGCCATGTCCATGCCTTACTCGGTGCGGGACGATAAGGAACTGGACGCCGTGAAGCCGGGCGCTTACGTCGACTTCACGCTGGTAGTGGAAAAGGAGCGCTCCTACGTTGAAGGCATCCACATCCACCGCTACGAGAGCTCCGAGCGGGAGCCGCTCCTGGCGCGGCGCCTGCAACTGTTGGAGCCGCCGCACGCCACCGTACAGCCGGGACAGCCGGTGCCCGATTTCACGCTGACGGACCAGACGGGAAAGCGCGTGGCGCTCTCGCAGTTCGCCGGCAAAGTAGTCGCCATGACGTTCATTTATACCAGTTGCCCGCTGCCCGACTACTGCTTCCGGCTGTCAAATAATTTTGGCCAGTTGAACAGGCGATTCGCCGGCCGCATGGGCCGCGACCTGATCCTCTTCAGCATCAGCTTCGACCCGGTACACGACCAACCTAAGGTGCTGGCGCAATACGCCGCCACATGGAAGGCCGATCCAGCGTCCTGGCATTTTCTGACGGGATCGCTCGATGAGATAAAGGCTGTGTCCCGCCAGTTCGGGCTGAACTTCTGGGCGGACGAAGGCTTCCTCACGCACTCCCTGCACACCCTGGTGATCGACCGGCAAGGCAAGCTGGCGGCCGATTTCGAAGGCAATCAATTCACGGCACTGCAATTGGGAGATTATCTGGAAGCGGCGATGGCGGGGCGGTAGCTCGAGGCCTAGCTTTCAGCTTGAAGCAGGGTCGAAACCCGCTGTGGCGGCCCCGTAGGACAGCCGATCCTGGCTGCTTGGCTA
>CAZARO010000808.1:0-488 GCA_964487165.1 uncultured Solibacteraceae bacterium
CACATCGTCGAACGGTTTCCAGTCGGCGGCTTCGAGCCCGGCCTGGACCTTCCCCATTTGGAAGCCCGCTTCCTTCCGGGCGTCTCTTGGGAATGCCAGGAGGTCGTCGTAGGCAGACCCTACCCAACGGATCTGTTTTTCATCGTCCATACACCCGGCATGTATAAAATGTTATACATGCCCGCGCGTGCAAGTCAAGGTGCTCGGTGAGCGACGATCCGGGGCGTAGAGCCTCTCGATTGTTTTGAGTATTCAGGGAATAGGCCCTAAAAATTCCGAATCCCATCGTCGAGGCCGCCCAATGGCGCGCCAGCGCCTGTCCCGGACCCTCTAAAAGCTGCTGACCGATTCCTAGCCATTCATCTGCAGGGTCGGTCTTCCGGAAGAGACGACGGGAGTAGACTACACGGCGGCGCCGAAAGCGGCCATCGCCGTCCTTCACCGCGAACTCGCGCGAGTGCGCAACTCCCCGGTCGCCAACAATTCAA
>CAZARO010000808.1:498-3466 GCA_964487165.1 uncultured Solibacteraceae bacterium
GAAAGACATCACCCGGGGTATGAGCGATCTATCGGGAAAAAATGGGAGCGGAACGGCCCGGCAGACATTGCGGTGGTGGACGACCAACCCGCCATCCTGAGGTTTCCGCAAACCAGATTGCAGCAAGAAGGCTAAGGGCAAAGCATATGTCGGAAACACTTTCTGAACAACGGCTTCGTTCGCTGATCGAAGGTGTCCAGGACTACGCCATCCTGCAGCTGGACAAGCAGGGCCTGGTGGCCAGTTGGACCGCCCTCGCCGAGCGCACGAAAGGCTATCGGGCGGAGGAGATTTTAGGCAAGTCGTTTGCCTGTTTCTATATACCGGAAGACGTGGAGCGCGGGCATCCGGAGGAGGTTCTACGCATCGCCGCGGAACTAGGCCACTACGAGGAAGAGGGCTGGCGTGTGCGTCAGGATGGGTCGCGGTTCTGGGCCAGTGTGATGATTACGGCGCTACGCGATGAGGCCGGACAGGTCACGGGGTTCTCGAAAATGACGCGTGACATCACGGAGCGCAAGCGAGCCGAAGAAAAGATTCGCGAGAGCGAACAGAAATTTCGCGCGGTGCTGGAGTCGGCCCCCGATGCCATGTTGATCGTGGAGGGAACCGGCAAGATCGCTCTGGTCAACGCCCAGCTCGAGCGCCTGTTCGGCTATCGGCGGGAGGAATTAGTGGGGCAGCCCATGGAGATTCTGATTCCTGTCTCGTCGCGCGTCTGCCATGCGCATCTGCGGTCCGAATGGAACAAGAAACCCCGCCCGCGGCCCATGAACTCCGGAATGGTGCTGAAGGGGCTTCGCCGGGACGGTGCGGAGTTTCCCGTGGAGGTAAGCCTGAGTCCCATTGAGACGGCGAACACATCCTGGGTGGTGGCGGCAATTCGCGATGTCACCGAACGCCGGGTGGTAGAGCTGCAACTGGTAGCCGAAAGACGGCGGGCGGAGGACGCCAATCGCACCAAGAGCGCCTTTCTGGCGACCATGAGCCATGAGATTCGCACTCCCATGAACGCCATCCTGGGGATGTCCGATTTGCTTTGGGAATCGAACCTCGATCCCGAACAGAGGCGGTTCGTAGAGATATTCCGGCGTGCCGGGGCCAGCCTGTTACGCCTGATTAATCACCTTCTGGACCTGTCGAAAATCGAGGCCGGACACTTCGAACTGGAGAAGGAGCAATTCAATCTGGAGGACGTATTGGACCAGGTAAGCGAACTCATCGGCGGGCGGGCTCGCCGGAAGGGCATCGCCCTGCTGGTGCGGCTCGCCCCGGATGCGGCTACCGACTTCATCGGCGATCCCGGAAGATTGCGCCAGGCTCTTTTAAATCTCGTTGGGAACGCTGTAAAGTTTACGGACAAAGGAGAGGTCACAGTGACCGCCCAATCGCAGCAGTCGAGTGAGCCGGGCAGGGTGAGTTTTGCCGTTTCCGATACTGGAATCGGTATTCCGGCCGACAAGCTGGACGTGATTTTTGACGATTTTACGCAGGCCGACTCCTCCGTGACCCGCAAGTATGGCGGAACGGGCCTGGGCCTGGGCATTACCAGGCGGATCGTGGAGCGAATGGGTGGCCGTATCTTCGCGACCAGTACTCCAGGAGAAGGAAGCACTTTCGTGTTCACGGCGTTGTTTGAGCCGGTTGCGCCGGACCAGGTGCTCGTCCGGCAAGAAGTGGACGATCTGCAGGGCTGCCGCGTCCTGGTGGTGGACGACAGTTGTACCAGCCGTCTGATCTTGCGGGAGACTTTGAGCTCCTGGGCGCTGGAGAGCGACGCGTTCGGCTCCGCGGCGCAAGCCCTGCAGGAACTCGCCCGCGCTAAGAACAGCCACAGGCCGTATTCATTGGTGATACTGGACAATCGCCTGCCGGACATGGGTGGCGTGGAACTCTGCGCCGCTATCCGGGAAATCGAGCCCGCCGTTCCCCTCATTATCCTAAGTTCCGGCGGCAGTGCGTGCGATACCGTCCGTCCGGCCGTTGACGGGCTCTCCGGCTATGCCTTAAAGCCCGTGAAACGTTCCGATATGCTCCGGCTGATCTGTCAGGCATTGGGCCGCTCCAAGAACCATGAGCCGGTGTTGCCCTCATCCGGGGCGTCGCCGCTGGAGCCGGCCGATCGCGACCATCCGATGAAAATTCTGGTGGCTGAGGATTCGGAGGACAATCGCATACTGGTGCAGGCCTACCTCAAGGGCGGCGCCTACGACATGACATTTGTGGAGGATGGCCAGGCCGCGGTGGAGGAATTTTCGAGCCAGTCCTTCGATCTCGTCCTGATGGACGTGCAAATGCCCGTGATGGATGGATTGACCGCGACTCGGGCCATCCGCGAATTCGAGCGCGGCCGCGGTAACGGCGCGACCCCGATCGTCGCCTTGACGGCGCACGCCAGCCAGAAAGATACCGAGCTGAGTGTCGAAGCCGGCTGCGACTCCCATCTGTCAAAACCGATATCCAAGTCTAAGCTGGTGGCAACCCTCGAGAAGTACGGCAGGTCCAGTCGATTAGCCTCGTTGCAGGCGGAGCCGATCGCGATCCGCATGCCGGAGGGTCTGGAGGAGTTGGTGCCACCATACCTCACTTCGCGCCGCGAGGAAGTCCGCGAACTGAAGAGGTTGCTGGCGGCCGCCGATTTCGCGGGTTTGAGCGGATTGGCACACAATCTAAAGGGTAGTGGCGAGTCCTTTGGATTCTCGGACTTGACCCGTCTCGGAAGAGCTTTGGAGAGCTCTTCAAAAGACGCCGATGGCGCGGCCGTGCAAGGGCTCCTGGAGCAGCTTGACGACTATTTGCACCGGGTTCAACTGGTGAAGAGCTAAGAGGGCTCGGCCCTTGAAATCCTTGAGGCAGCCTTTCAGTCCGCCGTCTTGCGGGCTGAAGCCGGCGCAAGGCGGCCTTTCAGGCCGCCGCTCGGCTTTGGCCTTTCGTGGGGCAGCCAATCCTGGCTGCAGGCCGGCTTTCA
>CAZARO010000809.1:0-3461 GCA_964487165.1 uncultured Solibacteraceae bacterium
ATGAACGGCATCGAGGCGACCGGCGAATTGGCGCGCCATTGCCCCCGTGCCCGCGTGTTGATGCTCTCCATGTTCGACGACGAAGCCTCCGTGATGGCCGCCGTGCGCGCCGGCGCCCGCGGATTCGTCCTGAAAAAGGCCTGCTCCACCGAACTGGTCGACGCCATGCGTACGGTGGTGCGCGGCGGCACGTATTTCGGCGCGCAGGTTTCCGACCGGCTGCTCTCCGGCGTCCAGTTGGGCAAACTCCGCGCACCCGCCCGTGCAGGCCACGAGAATCTTTCCCCCCGCGAACAGCAGGTGTTGCAACTCACGGTGGAGGGAAAGAGCAATAAAGAGGTCGCTACACTGTTGCACCTGGAAGTCCATACGGTGCGCAGTTACCGCAAGACCATGATGGCCAAACTGGGCGCCAGCAATGTGGCGCAATTGATCCAGGTGGCTACCGCGACGGGATTGATCGAACGTATGAAGAATAACGGCAGCGCAAAGTCCGAGATATCCGGCGCCTGATCCGGTTAGCACGCCCTTGCTATCCTCGGTACACCTTGTAATCCCGCGTCCCCGGTCTCTATAAGGGATTATGAAGTTTGCGCATTGTCTTTTGCCGGTCTTACTTGTCTTGCGCGCCATTCCGGCGGCAGCCGACACCCTCACCGATCTTTTCCCGCCGGATACCAAAGTGGTCTTCGGAATCCGGGTGCACAATCTGGCGCTATCCTCGGTGGTCCAGAGCCTCGCCGCGCAGGCGCAAGCTGCCGCTGCGGGCTGGCTGAAAGCGGTTCCACTGGGCGGAGTCGATTTGTTGCGCGATATCGACGAAGTGTTGATCGCGACTTCCGGCAAGGGGCAGAATCCTCCAGCCATCATCGTGGTCACCGGCCGTTTCGATGTGGCCCGTCTGGCCGGCGGTGCGAAACGCTATCACGATGTGCCGTTATGGACCGGCGAAAAGGAGACCGACAGCGTTGTGGCCCTGCTGGATGGCGCCACGGCGGTGATCGGCGACCCGGCTCTGGTGCGTGCGGCGATCGACCAGCGCGGCGGCAAGGGCAGAATCGACGCCGCGCTCAACGACCGCATCACCTCCCTGCGGCAGCGCTATGACGTTTGGGGATTGGGCGAGCAGGCGGAAGGTATCGCGGCGCCCGTGCCGGAGGCCGAGGTGCTGCAAGCCATCGATCGCTTTCAGTTCGGCATACAGCTGGCGAGCGGGCTGGAGATCGGCGCGGAAATTCACGTCCGGTCGGCGGAGGATGCCGAAAAGCTGAGCATGGCTCTGGACATGATGGCCGCCATGGTGAAGGGACAACAGGCTTCCCCGAACGGGGCCAAATTCGACTTGCAGGCGAACGGCAGAAACCTGAAGCTCACGGTATCCATTCCCGAAGAGGAATTGAAAAAGATCATTGCAGCCCAGACGGCGGGATTTACGCAGGCATCGACGGAATCGGCCGCGGAACCGTCGACCCTGCCGCCGGCGCCGGCCGTGACAGAAGCCGCGCAAACCGGACCGAATCTCGCGCCTGAGGCTCCGACGGCCGCGGCGCACCCGGCGCCTCACCCCGCACCGAAGACCACCACCTCGGAAGTTTTCGATAAAGAGGGGAATACGGTGGTCCTGACGCTACCCGGAAAGAAATAGCGCCGAAGTTCGACCCACGAAGCTCCGATAGAAGGAACGAGCCGCCTTGCCCCAATACTGCGCGCTTTCACCCAAACTACTCGCCTGAATAACGCCCTATTTTGTAGTAATATTCTACAAATCAGCCTGCATTGCCCGATTTTTAGACAAAAGAGTCGTTTGGTATGAATTTTGCGTATCGCAAGCAAAGTTCATGCGGCCGGCCCTGTCGCCGGCTGCGCAACCGTGGCAGCAGTTCAACCGCTCGAAAAAGGGGGTCGGCTTGCGACGTCTGCTTAATGATTGGGTACATCTGGTCCGGCCGGCACTGGTCCTGATTGCCGCCATGGGTGTCTTTCTGGTGGTTCGGGCCGCCGTCATCCCTAACGGCTTCGGCAAATACGGTCACTACCGGCCGGGCGCGCTCGATCTGGTCCGCTCCCACCCCATCAGCTACGCCGGCCAGGATACCTGCGTGATGTGTCACGACGACCAGGCCAAGATGCGCGCGTCCGGCAAACATGCGCACGTCGCCTGCGAAGCCTGTCATGGTCCTTTGGCCAAACATGCCGACGACCCGGGGTCCGTCACACCCAAACTTCCCGAAGTGGCCGACCTTTGCCGGCGCTGCCACGAAAAGGACGCCGCCAAGCCCAAAGACTTCCCGCAGGTGGTGACCGCCGAGCACTCCGGCGGCGCGGCCTGCAATTCCTGCCACCAACCGCACAATCCGCATCTTTAGGGGGAACGACTCACATGGATATCAGCCGCAGAGACTTATTCACCGTGGGGGGCAAACTCCTGATACTGGCATCGGTCGGCGCCACGCTGGAGCAGATCACCGGATCGGAAGCCGCTCCCGACGCCTACCGCATGGCCGATCATTGGTGGGGTATGATCATCGACGTCGACAAGTGCATCGGCTGCGGCAACTGCGTGCGCGCCTGCTCCAATGAGAACGCCGTGCCCAAGGGCTACTTCCGCACCTGGGTGGAGCGCTACCAGGTGGAGGAAGGCAAGGAGAATCCGCGGGTGGATTCGCCCAATGGCGCCATCGACGGCTTCCCGGCGGACACCAACCCGAATCTGAAGAGCTTCTTCATCCCCAAGCTCTGCAACCACTGTGCCGATTCGCCCTGCGTCCAGGTCTGCCCGGTGGGCGCCACCTTCGTCAGCCCCGACGGTGTGGTGATGGTGGACGAAACTTACTGCCTGGGCTGCCGCTACTGCGTGCAGGCCTGCCCCTATGGCTGCCGTTATCTGCATCCCGAAAAGAACACGGTGGACAAATGCACGCTGTGCTACCACCGCATCACCAAAGGACTGACCACCGCCTGCTGCGAGAACTGTCCCACGGGTGCGCGGCAACTGGTGGATTTCAAAAATCCCAAGGATCCGGTGCATGAATTCCTGCGCCACAACAAAGTACAGGTCTTGAAGCCGCAAATGGCTACCAAAGCCAAGGTCTATTACAAAGACCTGGACGGCTCAGTGCGGTAAGGAGCGAACGATGATACCCGGCGTCGACGGTTTCATGTACCCCAACGAGGTGGAGTTGCAATGGAGCATCCTCATTGTTCTCTACCCCTATATCACCGGCCTGGTGGCCGGCGCGTTCATCCTGGCCTCGCTGGAGCGCGTGTTCAAGGTGGAAGCGGTGAAGCCCACCTACCGGCTGGCACTGCTCACGGCGCTGGCGTTCCTGCTGGTGGCGCCGCTGCCGCTGCAACTGCACCTGGGACACCCGGAACGGTCCATGGAGATGTATCTCACGCCGCACAGTTCCTCGGCCATGGCGATGTTCGGCTTCGTCTATCTGTGGTACCTGACTGTGGTT
>CAZARO010000810.1:0-3460 GCA_964487165.1 uncultured Solibacteraceae bacterium
CGTGGCACTTCGAGGAGCGCAACGCCGAACAGGACGCGTGGCTCGGCAAGCTGATCTCCGCCTGTCACCGCCAGGGCATCCTGGTGTACGCCTGGCTGGAACTGCCCCACGTCAGCGAGGCCTTTTGGAACAAGCATCCGGAGTGGCGCGAACAGACCGCCCTGCGCCAGGACGCCCAGCTCGACTGGCGCAAGCTCATGAACCTGGCCAATCGCGATTGCTTCCGGGCGGCGGCGGAGGGAGTACGCCAGACCATCGGCCGCTTCAATTGGGACGGCATCAACCTGGCCGAGCTGTATTTCGAATCGCTCGAAGGCGTCGGCAATCCATCCCGCTTCACGCCCATGAACGACGACGTGCGCGCGGAATTCCGTCAGCAGCATGGTTTCGATCCGCTCGAAATATTCGGCGCGCGGAGCGACCCGGCATCGCGCCGGCTGTTCCTCGATTTTCGCGCCGACCTGGCGCGGCGCCTGCAGACCGAGTGGATCGGCGAGATGGAGTCCGTGCGCCGGCAGAAACCGCACCTGGACCTGGTGCTGACACACGTCGACGACCGTTTCGATACTGGTATGCGGGATGCCATCGGCGCCGACGCGGCGCGGGTTCTTCCCCTGCTCGACACCCACAGCTTCACATTCCTTATCGAAGACCCGGCCACCGTGTGGAACCAGGGGCCGGCACGCTATTCCGCCATCGCCGAGCGCTACCGGCCGCTGACCGCGCACCGCGAAAAGCTGGCGATAGACGTGAACATCGTGGAACGCTATCAGAACGTCTACCCCACCCGGCAGCAGACCGGGACGGAGCTGTTCGAGCTGGTACATAACGCAGCCCGCAGCTTTCCGCGGGTGGCGCTCTACTTCGAAAACTCTCTGCTGGCGGCCGATCTGCCCCTGCTACCGGCGGCTTCCGCGGCCGTCACCCGGGTGGAGCGGATCGGTCCCAAACTGGTGGTGGATTCGGTTTCAGGTGTGGGCGTGGCCTGGCAAGGGGAAGCCCTGGTCGACGGCCAGCGTTGGCCGGCGGCCGATGCCGACACGGTCTGGCTGCCGGCCGGCGCCCACAGCATCGAAGCCGCGCCGGCCCAGGCGGGTCCGCCCGCTGCCTCCCTCCATCTGCTGCGGCTCAATGCTGACCTGAAAGCCGCCCGCAGCCTGGGAGCGCGGGGCATCGAGTTTTCCTATCAGAGCGCTTCCCGCGCCCTGGCGATACTGGACCGGCCGCCCAAAACGCTCCAACTGGATGGCGCGCCCGAAGCCCCGGTGCTCGCCGGACCGACCACCCTCCTGCTGCCTCGCGGACAGCATGTCGTGACATTGACCACCGACTGAGTTACGATGGCCGAAGGTCGATGACCGATGTAGCGTTACAAACCGGATCCCCGGAGATCCCCGACAAGCTGTACTTCAAAATAGGCGAAGTGAGCGGCCTGCTGGGGGTCGAGCCGTACGTGCTGCGGTACTGGGAGACTGAATTTCCAGTGCTCTCGCCCAAGAAGTCGGGAACCGGTCACCGTCTTTACCGCCGCAAGGACGTCGAACTGCTACTGCGCATCAAGCACCTGCTTTACGAGAAGCGGTTCACCATCGAAGGCGCCCGGCAGACGCTGCACACCGAGACGAGGTCTCCCAAACCGCGACGGCCGAAACAGGCCCAGCAGGAGCTTTTCACCGTCGACCCGCTGCCTGAAATCCGGCGCGAGCTGGCGGAAATTCTGGAACTGCTGAAGTAAGAGGCGCTCCCTTACACACGGAGCCGCGTCCGTTAGATAGCGTTCGATTAGGGAACGCTGCCCCGCCGCAAATCGCGGTCGATGCGGTCGATGTACTGAATGGTCTCGCGGTAAGGCGGAATGGAACCGTACTTGTCGACTGCTCCCGGACCGGCGTTGTAGGCGGCCAGGGCATGCCAGAGAGCTCCGTCATATTTCAACAGCAGGTCGCGCAGGTAGCGCGCGCCTGCATCGACGTTATGCGCGGGGTCGCGCGCATCGGCGCCCAGTTCGAGGGCGGTCGAGGGCATCAGTTGCATCAGGCCGATCGCTCCCTTGGGGGATACCGCCTGCCCAGCAAAGCCCGATTCGGCGGCCATGACGCTGCGCACCAGTTGGCGCGGCAGCCCGTATTTGTCAGCCGCCCGATCCGCCAGTTGCTCGGGGGTCGCGGCCGGGGAAGAGGCCGGGGCTAGAGCCGCGCCGCCGGGCTGGGGAGCCGGCGCGGCAGGCGGAACCGCATCGTCCGGCTCGAATCCGCGAATTTGCGAGGCGCTCAACTCCGTGAATCCACTGCCTATGTACAGACGAAGCTTGGTCCCATCCACCATCTCGTGCCGGTCCACGTGCATGCGCGAGCCGCTGGCGAAAATTGCGACCTCGCCGCCCCATGCGGCCGAAATGGACAGTAGGATGGCGAGGAAACGCATGACTTCATCCATTCTGACGCATTTCGACACGGTTTCGTGCAATAGTACTTTCCCCAGTACCGTATTCCGGCGGACCCCTTCTACCGATTTGGTATCTTGGAGGATAGTTCGTCGCGTATGCCCTTTCATATTCAGCCAATCCGGGAATTCCTGGTGCGGCCAGCGTTACCAGAGTCCTTATCACGTCTCACCGAGCTAGCCTACAACCTGTTATGGAGTTGGACGCCGGTGGTCCGCTCTGCCTTCCGCCGTTTAGATCCAGTTCTTTGGAGGGAATGCGGTTACAATCCCGTGCTCATGCTGGGCCGGGTTTCCCAAGCCACTTTGGAACGTTCCGGATCGGATCCCCGCTACCTGACGCACTACCGGGCAGCTTGTGAAGCTTTTGACAGCAGAGTAAAGCGGAACTCCCCGGCCACGGACAACAGCCTGATAGCCTACTTTTCGGCTGAATACGGCCTCACAGAATGCCTTCCGGTCTATTCCGGAGGTCTGGGCATTCTTTCGGGCGACCACCTCAAGTCATGCAGCAACCAGGATTACCCGCTCATCGGTTTGGGGCTCCTCTACCAGCAAGGCTACTTCCGCCAGGTTCTCAATCCGGACGGCTGGCAGCAGGAACGTTATCCGCTGAATGATTTCTATACTTTGCCGCTCCTGTCCGTGAAGGATGCCGAGGGCCGCGACCTCAAGGTAAGAGTCCGCCTTCCTACCGGCGAAATCTTCATTCAGGTATGGAAGATCGCCGTGGGCCGCATTACGCTATACCTGCTCGATACCAATATCCCGGAAAACGTGCTGCCGCAGGATCGCGACATTACCGACTCGCTGTATGGCGGCGATATCGATACGCGCATACGGCAAGAAATCGTCCTGGGGATCGGCGGCATGCGCGCACTCGAAGCCATGGGGCTGAAACCCACGGTTTTCCATATGAACGAGGGGCACTCGGCCTTTCTCGTGCTAGAACAGGTGCGCGTGCTGTTGCGCGAGGACCATTTGGGCTTTCCGGAGGCACTCGAAGCCGCCCGCGCCA
>CAZARO010000811.1:0-3459 GCA_964487165.1 uncultured Solibacteraceae bacterium
GCGCCAGTTCTTTCTTGCTGAGCTCTTCGTCTTCCAGCAGATTGAGCACCAGCAACTCGGGCGAATTGCGGAAAAATCGGCTCACCAGATAGCGTACGGCGTTCCGGCCGGCTTCGTTCCGTCCGACAATTGGTTGGTAGACAAAGGCGCGGGCATCGTCGCGCTTGATATGGCGCAGGTAGCCCTTATCTTCCAGGATGCGCAGCGTGGTCAGGACGGTGTTGTAGGCCAAGCCCAGATCTTTGGGCAGCGCTTCCGCCACTTCGGAGACGGTGGCGGAACCCTTGTCCCAGATCACGTCCATGAGGCGCAATTCAGCCTCGGTCAGGTTAGGCGATTTCTTGCGGGCCAAGCGTTCGAGCTCCTTCAACTATGGAATTAAGAGTATTTTGGAACGAAACGCCGGGAGTGTCAACTAGAAAATTAAGAGTTGGTCCGGCGGCTGATTGCGGTTGTACGTCAGGAGGGTATCTGGTTGGCCAAAGCGACGGCGGCGATGGTCACGTCAGTGTAGGAGAAGGGTTGGCCCTTCGCCAGCCAGAGGGAGTTGCGAAATTCGAAGAACCGCTTGCTTGCGCGCGCGGCTCGGAATAGCGCCTCTGTGTTTGCGAGAGCCAACCGGGCCGCGACCGCTTATGCTCGGCTAAGGCGAGCCGGTCGAGTTCGTTAGCGAGTTCCTCGGGGATTCGGATGACGCTACCTTGCCAGCTCCAGCCGCCGATGATCCTTCAGCAAGCAGCGATCCATGATCACGATGAGCCCGGCCGCCTCACCACGCTTCGCCGCCTCTTCATGCACCACGCCTTCCTGCATCCAGATGACCTTCGCGCCGATGCGGATGGCCGCCTCCACGATCTCGGGCACGAATTCCGGCCGGCGGAAAATGTCCACGATATCGACCGGTTCCGGAATCGACTCCAGATCGGGATAGCACTTCTCTCCCAGAATCTGCGACTCCCCGGGATTCACCGGAATGATACGGTACCCGGCCTTTTGCAGGTACTCCGCGACCCCGTAACTGGGACGGAAACGCCTGCCGGAAAGACCAACCACCGCGATGGTGCGTGACGAACGGAGAATGGCGCCGATCTGAGTCATACGGTTTCCCGCGTCCGCGGTTCCTTGGATGCGGTGGCGACCGCGCGCTTCAGCTTGCGCAGCTCATCGAGCGAGAGGTAGCGGAATTCGCCCGGCTTGAGCGCCCCCAGTTCGATGGGGCCTATGCGCACCCGCCGCAGCTTCTCCACCAGCCTGCCGAAATGCTTGAACATGAGGCGGATCTGGTTATTGCGGCCTTCATACAGGCGCACTTCGTACCACGGGTTGGCGGCGTTGTGGATCAGCTTCAAGCCCGCCGGCATGGTGCGGCGCCCGGAAAGCGGTACGCCCTCGCGAAATTTCTGCTCCTGGTCGGCCGTTAGCGCCCCATTGGCCTTCACCAGGTATGTCTTGGCCAGATGCGTGGATGCCGAGGTAATGCCGTTGGCCAGTTCGCCGTCGTTGGTCAGCAGGAGCAGGCCCTCGCTGTGATAATCGAGGCGCCCCACGGGGTAGACCCGCTCCTTGACGCCATGCAGCAAGTCCATCACGGTGGCGCGATGTTCCGGGTCGCTCACCGTGGTGACGGTGTTGTTGGGCTTGTGCAGAACGATGTAGATCTGATGCTTGGGCGCGTGGATCAGCCGCCCGTCCACTTTGATATGGTCGTGCTCCAAGTCGGCTTTGGAGCCTAACTCGGTGACCGTGGCGCCATTCACCGAGACGCGGCCTTCGAGGATGTACTTCTCGGCTTGCCGGCGCGACGTCACTCCGGCGTGTGAAAGAATCTTCTGGAGGCGTTCTTCGGCCATTACCGGTCCTGGCTTTCGGGTACGGGCTCTTCCGCCGCGGGAACTTCCGGCGCGAGAGCCTCGGCTGTCTCGGCTTGCGCCGCGGGCGTCGCTGGCGCCTCTGGAGCTTCCGGCGCGGCAGCTTCCGCTATCTCGGTTTGCACGGTGGGCGCCGCTGGCGCCTCTAGAGTATCGGCCGGGATGGCAGCCTCCGGCGTCTCGGATCGCGCCGCGGGCACTGCTGGCGCCTCCGGAGCATCCGGCGCGGGAGCCTCCGCTGTCTCGGCTTGCGCCGCGGGCACTGCTGGCGCCTCCGGAGCTTCCGGCGCGGGAGCCTCCGCTGTCTGGGCTTGCACCGCGGGTGTTGCTGGCGCGTCTAGAGCTTCCGCCTCCGGCGTCGCAGCTTCCGGCGCGGCATCCGCCGCCGCCTCCCCATCCGGAGCTTCGACCGCCACTTCGCTTTCCGCCATGGCCATCCTGCCGATCTCTTCGAACTCCTTGAGCGACGGCAGCTCGCTCAAATCCTTCAGCCCGAACTGAATCAGGAATTCCCTGGTGGTCTTATACAGAATCGGCTTGCCGATCACGTTCTTGCGGCCGGCTTCGGTAACCAGCTTGCGATCCAGCAGCGTCTTCAGCACGCCGCCGCCCTGCACGCCGCGGATCTCCATAATCTCGGGCGTGGTGACGGGCTGCTTGTAGGCAATCACCGCCAGCGTTTCCAGGGCCGGCAGGGAAAGCTTCAAAGCCGGTTTGAGACTCTTGACGAAGTTGCGCACTGCCTCATGGTGCTCCGGCTTGGTGGCCATTTTGTAGCCGCCGGCCACTTCCCGGATGCTCACACCATGCTCGGGGCGGTCGAATTCCGCCACCAGTTGTTCCAGCAGAGCGCGCACGCGTGCGGGATCCTGATTCAGAGCGCCGGCGATCTGCGCCGGCGTCACCGGCTCCTCGGCCACATACACGCAGGCTTCCAGCACCGCCAGCAGTTGCGCGTCTTCCAGCGCCTCGCGCGGCGGCGCTTCCTCCTCGCCGGCTTCGCTCAACGCCTTCCATTCTTCGATGGAGACGGTCTGCTGCGCGGTGTGCACGGTTTCCTGCGCAGGTTCGGCTTCAGGAGTGTCTTGCGGTTGGATTTCCGGGTCTTCCATTCTTTTCCAAGCTATCAGCTTACAGGTACTCGTTCTCAATCGCCGCGATGGGCTGGCCGCTCTTGAAAACGGCGTCGAAGCTTTCGTGCCGCTGGAGCACGATTTCGCCGAATAGATCGCTCTGCGTCAACACCACGGCCTGCATGCGCACCATCTCCAGAACCGCCAGAAACAGGGCGATGATGGAGCGGCGCGTACGTTGTTTTTCGAAAATGCGAAGGATCAGGACCGGCTGGTTCTCGCCCACTTCCAGGAACTGCTCGTGGAGATAATGGATCATGCCCGCCACGGTGACGTCGGCCGCTTCCACCTCGTAGATCGGACGATGCTTGGCGCGCTCCAGCATGGCGCCGAGCGCCTTCACCAGGTCGAACATGGTCACCGACAGGCCCGGATCGTCGTTGTCGGTAAGAAATGCCTTCAGTTGCGGATTCGACCAGACGTTTTCCTCGATCAGGCGCTTCTGCTGCAACATCTCG
>CAZARO010000812.1:0-3454 GCA_964487165.1 uncultured Solibacteraceae bacterium
CAGTGCCTGCGGGCAGGCAACCGCAAGGAAGTCTCGCGGCTGATCCTTACCGCTTCCGGCGGCCCGTTCCGTTCCACGCCGAGGGGGGCGCTGGATTCGGTGACTCCGGAACAGGCGTTGAATCATCCAACATGGAAGATGGGGAAACGTATCACCATCGACTGCGCCACCCTCATGAACAAGGGTTTCGAGGTGATTGAGGCCTGCTGGTTGTTCGATTTCGCCCCTTCGGAGGTGGATGTGGTAATTCATCCGCAATCCAAAGTGCACGCCATGATCGAATACAGCGATGGCAGCGTACTTGCCCAGATTTCCGCGACCGATATGCGCATGCCCATCCAGTACGCGCTCACTTACCCCGACCGGTGCGAGGCGCCGGTGCCGCGCATTAACTGGTCGGAGGCCCGGCAATGGGAATTTTTGCCGCCGGACTTCCAGAAATTTCCGCTGCTCAAACTGGCGTACCGGTGTCAGGAGGCAGGCGGCTCGGCCACCTGTACGTTGAACGCCGCGGACGAAGTCGCGGTGGAAGCATTTCTCGAAGGAAGAATCGGTTTCTCGTCCATTTACGAAACTGTATCCGAAACGCTGTCGAAGATGCCGGAGCGAAATCTCCAGACCGTCGGCGACATCCTGGAGATGGATCGGGAATCGCGGGTCCTGGCGCGCGAATTGATCGCCGCCCGGGCAGCGGGTCCGGTGACGGTCTGAGGTTGTATGCAATCGATTGAATACCTGTTGTGGTTCCTAATTCTGATCGGGGTGATGATCAACATTCATGAAGCGGGCCATTATTTTGCCGCCCGCTGGTTTGACGTCAAGATTGAGGCGTTCAGCTTCGGGTTCGGGACACGCCTGTTCGGTTTCCGCCGCGGCGAAACCGATTTTCGTTTTTCCGCCATCCCCTTCGGCGGCTACGTCAAGATGGCCGGCGAACTGGGCAACGAAGACAGCACCAACGACCCGCGAAACATCCTTGCCAAGCCGCGCTGGCAACGCTTGATCATCTATTTCGCCGGCCCGTTCATGAACATCGTGCTGGCGGTGGGCATCCTGACAGGCATGTATATGGTGCGGTTCGACAGGCTGGCGGACGCCGAGATCGGACATGTGATGCCCGATTCGCCGGCCGCCAAGGCGGGAATTCAGGACGGCGACCGGATCGTGAAGCTGGACGGGAAAAGCAATCCTACCTGGGAAGACGTGGAATTGAAGGAAGCCACCAGCGCCTTTCGCGCCATGCACCTGGTCGTGGATCGCAACGGCCACCGGATCGAGGCCACGGTGACGCCGGTGCTGAGCGAGCGACTGGGAGGCGGATACGCCGGTTGGGACGAGCGCGGCGAGGTGCAATTTAGCGGAGTGGAGCCAGGGTACCCGGCGGACAAGGCGGGCATCAAGGAAGGCGACTCGCTGCTCGCGGTGGACGGGCAAGCGATCCATTCCAGCATCAAATTCCACCAGATCGCGGAGAGCAGCAACGGCCGGCTATTGAAGCTGGACCTGCTTCGCGGCGGCAAGAACATCCATGTAGAGGTGCAACCGGTGCTGGCCAAACTGGATGGCCCGGAACGCTGGATGATCGGCGTGAAGGCCGGCACCAAATTGCCATTTACCACTACGCGGCTTTCCCTGCCGGCGGCACTCAACGAATCGGTCCACGAGAACCTCAAGGGCGCCCTGCTGATGGAGAAGGTCCTCGAGGGCATGCTGGAACGGCGCATGTCCACCAAGAATCTGTCCGGTCCCATCGCGCTCATCAAGGAATCCGGCATGGCGGCGGAAATGGGTCCGGCGGTATACCTGGGTCTGATGGCCACGGTGAGTCTGCAACTGGCCATATTTAACCTTTTGCCCATTCCGGTGCTGGATGGCGGGACCATCCTCATGCTGTTGGTGGAAATGACCATGCGGCGCGACCTCAGCCTGAACGTTAAGGAGCTGGTTTTCAAGGTCGGCTTCGTCTGTATTATGATGCTGGTAGCGTTCGTGGTTTATAACGATATCTCGAGAATTTTGCCTTCCGGGTAAGGCAGGACGTAACGCGCTGAACGCCCAGGTGGGACTGCGCAACACCGGGTCACGAGGGGGGGATTCAATGGCTCGTGTGGTAGTGATGTTCCGGACTCCCAAAGATACTGCGGCATTTGACGCGCACTATTTCGAAACCCATGTGGCACTAGCGAAAATGCTGCCCGGTCTGCGCCGCTATGACATTCTGCAAGGTCCGGGCGCGATTGACAACCCGGACTTCCACTTGGTGGCAACGTTTTACTTCGACGATGCCTTCGCGGCCAATTGGGCCCTGGACAGCCCGGAGGGCAAGGCGGCGGAAGCCGACCGGCGGCTTTTCGTTCCGGACGATAACGATGTGCTCATCTTTATGGTGGACAGCTATGAAATGGAAATTGAGAGTCCCGGATCTGCATCGTGTCCGAATCTTACGGGTTTCCCCAATCATCTCCTAAGCTGACCACAGCATGCACTGTTCCTGCGTCCGCCAGACAGAACTGCCGCACACCACTGCACTCGCCGCGGACACTTTCTATCATCCCGATAAAATAGCGGCCTTTTATCGCCATCCCTTGCGCGACCTGGAGTCTTTTCGGGCCGCGGCGGCCGAAATCCAATTCTCGGACGCACAGCGCGAGGCATTGGTAGCGGCACTGCGGCGCCAGAACGGCGACAGCCCCGCGCTCCAGCGGCTGGCGCAGCCGGGTACCATGGCAGTGGCCACCGGCCAGCAGGTGGGACTGTTTTCAGGACCCGCTTATACCGTTTTCAAAGCGTTACACGCCGCCCGGCTGGCGGAATGGCTGACAGCGAATGGCATCCCCGCCGTGCCGGTGTTCTGGGTGGCCACCGAAGATCACGATTTCGCCGAAGTGAACCACACCTGGGTTTTCGACGCCGCGCACCGTCCGGTGAAGCTCGAAATGCGCCGTTCGGCCAGTTTGCAGCCGGTGGGAACGGTGACCCTGGCATCGCCGCCGGTGAACGAGCTGCGCGCCGCCCTGCGGGGCATGCCCTTCGGCGAAGAAGTGGCCGACCTGGTGGAGGAGTCTTACCGCGGCGGCTGCACCATGGGCGCTGCGTTCCGCGAGCTTGTCCGCAAACTGCTGGGGCGGTTCGATATCCCGCTGCTGGATCCGCTGCAGCCGGAGTTCCGCGAGCTGGCCGCCCCGGCTCTGCGCGCCGCCGTGGAGGGGCACGCGGACCTGAGCCGGATGATGCTCGCGCGCAACGGCGAGCTGGCCGCCGCCGGTTACCACGCGCAGGTGCACGTGGAAGAGGAGACATCGCTCGTCTTCCTGCTGGAAAACGGCAAGCGCCTCACGCTGCGCCGCAAGGGGCGCGAATTTGGACAGAACGGCCGCCAGTTCTCCACCGAAGAGTTGGTGGAGCGCGCCGCATCGCTTTCGCCCAACGCGCTGCTGCGTCCGGTGGTGCAGGA
>CAZARO010000813.1:0-3454 GCA_964487165.1 uncultured Solibacteraceae bacterium
ATCAGGGTCCCGTTGGCGAAAGCCAATCGCTTGATGGGGAGCGGACTGTCGATGATCAGCGACTTACCCACGGTAACGGTAAGTTGGCCCACCACACCGTTCGGGGTAGCCTGCCGGGAGATCTGGTCCTGAATGGCGGCTTTCGCTTCCGCGGGCGACACCGGTGCCGCGGGCATCGCGGACGGCAGGAGCACGAGACAGGCGCCCGTGGCGGCCAGCAGATAGCGGGCGACATGCATGGTTCGGATCACTTATTTACCTCCGGGGGCTTTTCAAACTTGGTTTCGGACCGCGAACCGCCGGAGAGAATCTCCATCACGAAGGGCGGCTCTTTTTTGGGAGGCGGAGCCTGCGCTACGATCTCCCTGGGTTCCTTGGGCGCTACCCGTTGCCGCGGCGCCGGTACGGGCGGATCGTCGCCGCTGGGGGCGCTCTTCAGGTTGCCCGTTCCTCCCCATACGAACTTCAGCGCCGTTCCCGGGGTTTTGGTGATGTCGTGATCGAGCGGGTTGCGCAGGGTCATGCGGATGGCCGTCTGGCTACTGGCCAGACTGAGCACCTCGGCCTGCTCCGGCGTCACGAGCACGTTCACCACCGGCACGGGGATGGGTTTGCCTTCCGGATCTTTCTTGAAATCCTGGCCGGCGGAAAGTACCTCGAGATTCTGAATCAGCGTCTTGCTGAGCGTTCCCAGAGCCCCGTTGCCACCGGGACTGTTGCCCTGGATGAGCAAGTCCACGTGCGACCCGGCGGTCACAAATCCGGCCACACCCACCACTTCGTTTACCGGCACGGTGAAGGCGCGCATGCCGTGTGGAATCAGGGTCGCCAGGCCGCCGCCGGCGCCGCGCGGCGCGAGCCGTGACTCGATGATCGGCTCCTTGGCGTAAATCGCGGTCGTGACACCCCGGCCTTTGAGGTCCTCGAGTTTGTTGGTGGCGCCCGCGGGAAGAGCCGCTCCGGCCCAGTCGCCCAGTTGGATGTCGCCTTCCTTGAGGACGGAACCCACTTCCAGATCCTTGGTGGCCACGGCGATCTGCACAGTCGGGGCGGCTGCCTTCGCCGGTTGCGGCCGGCCCATCAAGGACCGGTAGGTGACCAGGCCACCGGCGGCCGCCACCACGAACGCGAACATCAAAACCCCTGCAAATCTTTTATTCATAACAATTCCCCATTTCGCCTACTCGGAATCACTCCGACCTGCCATGTCCCGGCCCCTGCGCGGCGGGCTGTGAAGCCGCAACGCGCTCCCGAACCCTCGGGCTTGCCGCGCCTTGCGGCCTCGTTTGGTTGATTGTTTAGCTGGCATGGGCTTGGGCGCCGTATAGCGAAACCCCCAATTCCCGCGCGGGGGCATGCAGTCACGTGACACGCCGGCATGCCCCCACCCGGTGGCCTAGCTAGCCATCGTGTTGGCTTGAGACAGTTGGTTATTGGTGGTTACCCAAATACCCTTAATGCTGCCGCCGGCGCCCAGGAAGAGAGCAGCCGATGCCAGCGCCACGAACGCCATAAGCAAGGTATACTCGATGAGATCCTGGCCTTGTTCGTCGTTCCAGAAGTTGCGCAAATACGTCATTGTGGTTCGCTCCTAATAGTTGGAATTAACGCTGTGATCGCTTGATCACCTGCCGAAGTTTTCGTGACCTTGCGATCACGGCCCGCTCCGCCTGCGACAGAGGTGGCGGAAGTCGATTCGCCCACCGCTTTGGGAACGGCCCGGAAGATCAGCGCGACGCCGTCATCGTAAACGGTGCGCCATCGGGCGCTCTCCTGCAGCACGCCGGAAAGCGGCGCGCCGGGGGGCATTAAGATCGTGTTCACTCCGAAACCATCGAGAATCTTTTCCCAGTCGTGCTTCACGTTGAGAACGTCGATGTATTTGTTTTCAAAATCGGCGCCGTAAAAATCGCTGCGGCCGTCCACGAAGACCTTGCCCGTGGGATACAGGCGCCAGATGAGGTAGTCGCCCCACTCGTCGTGCGTGAAGACGCGGGCGGTGGGATCGCGGCGCAGTACTTCGATGGCGGCGGCGGGGTAGGATTTGGGATCGTATTCCGAGCGGAATCGCTTGGGCGGCGCGGGTGCGAACAGCAGGGCCGCCACCACCGCGAACCCGGCCACGCTCACCGCGTGCCAGCGCGGAATGGCGTCGGTGGCGGTAGTCTGCGCGGCGATGTCGTTGAAGCGCGCTCCGGCGCGGCGCAGCCAACCGGCCACGTCGAGATCCGGCAGGCGCGTGAGCCATGCCTGCACGGCCGCGGCCACCAGCGGTGTGGACACAATCGCGAAGAGCGGAATGTTGCGCGCCGCCAACAGTCCCGCGTGGCCGAATACCAGCAGCAGCAGTGACTCCGTGAAGCGGCCTTGCGAGCCATACCAGAAAACCGAAACGGCGCTCAGCAGCAGCAGGGTTTCGAAGAATATCGCCGCCGGATGGTGGAAGCTGAGGCTGAAGAACTCCGCGATGTGCTGCGAGGCATACGGGTCGAACAGGTACTGCGCCAGGTGCTGGTGCAGGCGCCATCCGTAGGGATTGATGAGGCTCGCGGCCAGGCACGCGAGAGCCGTGCCGAACCATGCGGCGGCGCGGCGGGCGGCGGGCTGGCGCAGGGCCGGGTCGGCCGAAAACGCCACCGTCAACATTTCGCCCGCGCCGTACACCCCCACCATCAAGATGCCGACGATGAATCCGCCGTGCAGGTTGGTCCACAGAACGGTGGCCACCGGCAGGAGGACAAAATACGGAATTCCCGCTATGTGCGTCCGCCCTTCGCGCACACCTTCCAATACGAAGAAGAACAGCACCAGGAAGAGCAGCGTGAACAGGTGCGGGCGCGCCAGCCAGTGAACCGAGGAAGACGCCACCGCCAGCATGGTGACCACAATCGCCACCACCCGGTTGCAGTGCCGCATCGTCAGGCGGAAAAGCAGCGTGAAGGTGAGGCACAGCAGCAGCATGCTCAACAGAACCACCGCGCGCAACCCGCCCACATGATTCAGGCCGGCGAAGACCAGATCGGAAAGCCACTCCCACGCGTACCACAAGCCGTTCGGCTTGGAGAAAGAAAACACGTCGTGAGTAGGGACCACGCGGTTGGCCGCCATCCAGTCGCCCGTGCGGATGTGCCAGCCGGTATCGCAATCGCTGAGCAGAGTTTGTACGCCGTCCATGCGCCCGAATAGAAAAGCGATGGGCATCAGGAAAGCGAAATCCGTCAGCGATGGCAGAAACTTGATCGCGAATTGGGAGCGTTGGGCTTCCATTTTAAAATCACGCCATCCAGGAGTTAGCCACGGGCTGAAGCGCCTCGAGAACGCGGAGTTTGTCGTGGAGTGCCCGGAAATCCATGTAATTCACGCGGAGCGCAACGCGTGGGCCGTCGGTCTCGTCGCTCACGATACGCGTGACCGTACCTTGACAATGAATGCACTTCTGGCCGAAGCCGTGATT
>CAZARO010000814.1:0-3454 GCA_964487165.1 uncultured Solibacteraceae bacterium
GTGCCGGTAATTTGAGTTACGTGCCCGGCGCTAAGGCACAAAAAAGGGCGGCTCGTTTCCGAGCCGCCTTTCATTCGCAGATGGTATTTACACTTTACAGGAGACGGAAATTAACTTCGATGGTGGCTTCCACGGTGACGGGCTTACCGTCCTTCTTGCCGGGAGAGAATTTCCACTTGTTGACAGCCTCAATGGCCTTTTCGTCAAGGCCCAGGCCCAAGCTCTTAACCACCTGAATGTGCGTCGCGTGGCCCGAGGGATCGATCTGCACGTAGAGCATGACCGTGCCCTGATACTTGGCCTTGCGCGCTTCCTCGGAATACTCGGGCTCGGTCTTGGAGAGAAGCACGGGTGCCGAAACGCCGCCGCCGACGCGGAAAACACCGCCGCCGACGCCGCCGCCTTTACCGGGGCCGTAGCCGCCGCCCTCGCCGTCGCCGACGCCGCCACCCTTGCCGTTACCGATGCCGCCGCCGGAACCCTGTCCGTTGGAGGGCGTCATGTACTTGGAAAGAGGGTCGCCATACAGCGGATAGTCCACATTGGCAACCTGCGTATTGGGATCGCCAATCAGGGTCGGCTCCATGGCCAACTTCGGGTTCATGTTGTTGTAGACGGCCACGGGCGGAGTGAACTGCTTCAAGGCAAACTTCGGGAGTTTGCCGAAACTGGCAGGGAGCGGAGAACGGTCGCCACCACCGCCACCGCCGTGCGAGGCTTGCTCCTGCGGCTTCATCTTGACTTCGGGCGGCGCGAGATCGATAGCATAGAGCACCGTCTTCTGCACGGCCTTCTGCACCGTTTTGCTAGCGGTGAGGAGGAATACCAGCCCGACGATGCAGACCTGGAAGCCGGTCGACATCAGGAACGACTGCTTCTTGCGGCCGTAGAGGCCCCAAATGTCCTTCACCGGTATCGGTTTCGAGGTGACCTCGAGAGGCGGCAGTTTGGGTGGATTGAAGAATTCTTTGACGTTGCGGACAAACGTGTGATACCAGGGATCTTCTATGTCGGCACAAAGCAGCCTCGACAGATGATCGTCGGCGTCGTTCACGTGCGGATCGTTCGAATGCGGGTCATTGGGTTGCGAAAGGTCTGCCATTTTTTCCACCAGCCCTCTAAGGAAACCGCCTATCGGCTACGACTAATTGGACGATTTCCACACCGCCGGAGTTACAGGTTTTGGAAATACGCTACACCGGCCCTTGATAGGAAGTCTACCACGATTTCCGCACGGTTGCCACGGTATAACGCCATGTAACGCCAAAGAGGCACTTTAGCGTCAGATGCCCGGACCGCAAGGGAGGATTCCAAAAACGGAAGAATCTGTAAATTTGCCAGCCGGCCGCCCGGTTGGGCACAATCAGAGTGATGCGAATTGCTACGGAAAGTGGTCCTCTGGCAAAGCTGGAAGCTGATGCCATCATTGTGCCGGTCTTCGAAGGAGTCCGGGAAGAGCGCTTCGGCGCCGGAGAATTAATTGATAGCGGAGAGGTTACCGGGAAATACCTGGAGCTGACCTTGATGCACCACGCACCCGGGGTGGCGGCCCGGCGGGTGCTCCTGGCGGGAGCCGGGAAGGCGGAGAAGCTCGACTCGGCCCAACTGCGCCGATTGAGCGGCGCCGCGGTGCGGCTGCTGAAATCCAAATCGGTGAAGAAAATCGCTCTGGCGCTGGAATCTGCGCAGGCGAACGCCGGGAACCTGTCGGCCGCCGTGGAGGGCGCGATTCTGGGTGTTTTCGAACCCGACCGCTATAAGACCGACGACGATAAGAAAGCGGTGGAGTCGTTCACCGTGGCAGTGGAAGGCGGTGGGCCCGATCTGGCGGCCGCCACGGAGCGCGGGCGGATTCTGGCGGAAGCGCAAAATTTCACGCGCGAACTGGTGAACGAACCGGCCAACCTGCTGACGCCGCTGCGGATGGCGGAGGCAGCGCGGAAAATGGCGGCCGAATATCAGTTGGACTGCGAGATACTCGACCGCGAACAGATGGAGAAGCTGGGCATGGGGGCACTGCTGGGCGTAGCGCAAGGCAGCGCCGAGCCGCCGGCCCTGATCGTGGTCCGGTACAAGCCCGCCGCGGGAGACGGCGCCTCCCAGACGGCGCATCTGGGGCTGGTGGGCAAGGGCGTGACGTTCGACACCGGCGGCATCTCGATCAAGCCGGCCGACGGCATGGAGAAGATGAAGTACGATATGGCGGGCGGCGCCTCCATGCTGGGCGCCATGCGGGCGATTGCGCAATTGAAACCGGCGATCCCGGTGACCGCGCTGGTTCCCTGCGTGGAGAACATGCCGGGCAGCCGGGCGCAGCGGCCGGGCGATATCGTGACGGCGATGTCGGGCAAGACCATCGAGGTGATCAACACCGACGCGGAAGGGCGCCTGATTCTGGCGGATGCGCTGCATTATGCGCGCCAACAGGGTTGTACGCACCTGGTGGACGCGGCCACGCTGACCGGCGCCATCGTGGTGGCGCTGGGACATTTGAACGTGGGGCTGTTCGCCAATGACGACGGCATGCGCGATCGCGTGCTGGCGGCGGCGAAGGCGGAGGGCGACCGCATGTGGGCCATGCCGCTCGAAGACGACTACAAGGATTACCTGAAGAGCGCCTTCGCCGACCTGGCGAACGTGGGTGGGCGATGGGGCGGCGCGGTTACGGCGGCGATGTTTCTGAAGGAGTTCGCGGGCGATACGCCGTGGGTGCACATGGATATCGCCGGCACCGCGTGGATCGACGATGGGAAGGCCTTTCTGGCGAAGGGTCCGTCGGGAGTGCCGGTGCGGACTTTGGTGCGGCTGGCGATGGATTGGTAGGGGGCGGGAGCTTCCGGCTGCGACGCGCCGGGCGCGGACCGGGCGAGTCTGAAACTGGTTGGTAAAGCACTTCCACCACAGAGACACGGAGACACGGAGAAGACCTTGAGAATGGGCTCGTCGGCTACAAGCGAGCGCCTCGTCTTCCCGTGATTCTTGAGATCACAGAGGTGACAGAGGCCACAGAGGGAAACTGGCGGGGCCTGAAGTTACTGGAGAGCTGACAGATGAGGGAGTCGCAAAAATAGAAGAACCGCTTGCTTGCACGCGCGGCTCGGAATGGCGCCTCTGTATTCGCCAGAGCCCACCGTGTTCGCCAGAGCCTACCGAGCCGCGACCGCGAGGGAGCGGCTCTTTGAATATTGCACCTCCCTCAGCTGGCTTTCGCTTGATAGCTTCAACAGTCCACCTTCGTCTCTCCCCAGCCCGCGGGGGTGTGGACTCGCAGTTTCAGGGTGGCGGCGCCTTTCGACACCGGGTGGTAATGGATCTCATAACGGGCCAGCAGACTTAAATACGCGAGCGAGACGGCCTCTTCGATCGCGGACGGGTCTTCCACGTAGCGGAAATGCCCGTCGATGCGGCGGCAAAATTCCCGCAGGAGTGGGTTCTCAGACGGGGAGACCACTCG
>CAZARO010000815.1:0-3451 GCA_964487165.1 uncultured Solibacteraceae bacterium
GACCGAGTTCTCAAGTGTGTAGACTGTTCGGCGGAATTTGTATTCACTGCGGGAGAACAACACTTCTTCCACGACAAAAACTTCAAAAACGAGCCCAAGCGCTGCAAGGCATGTAAGACCAAGCGCCAAGGCAGCGGCGGTGGTGGCTTCGCCAAAACCGAAACTATGACTACCTGCTCGCAATGCGGGCGGGAAACTACGGTACCCTTCAAGCCCACTCAGGGCCGTCCGGTGTATTGCCGGGAGTGCTTCCTCAGCCGAAAGGCATCCGGCCTGTCGACTGCGGCAGCCGGATAAAAATCAACCAATTCACAAGTGGACCTCTGGGCGCTCACCGACCTTTGCACGCCGTGGTGTGTGCACGTGGCGGTCACTCTGCGGATCGCCGAGCATCTGGCCGCCGGCATCACACAGATTGACGATCTCGCTACGGCGGCTGGCGCCCATTCCGAGTCCCTGGCCCGGGTCCTTCGGCATCTGGTGGGGAAAGGTCTGTTCGCCGAACCCGTGCCCGGCAAGTTCGCTCTCAACGATGCTGCCCGCGCGTTGCTCGATCCCGCCGTGCGGCTCGGGTTCGATCTCGATGGCATCGGCGGCCGCATGGCGCGCGCGTGGTCCACGCTGCTCACCGCCGTGGAGACCGGAGCGCCGGCGTATGACGAAGTCTTCGGCCGTCCATTTTGGGACGATCTCGCGGCCCACCCCCGCGTCGCGGCCAGTTTCGACGCTTTGATGGGGCCTGCGGGTCACGGTCCGCCCAACCCCGACATCCCGCTCACGGGCGGATGGGACGCCGTCCGCATGGTGGTGGATGTGGGCGGCGGCACGGGGGCGCTGCTGGCGGAAATCCTGCGGGCTCATCCGGCGATTCACGGCACCCTGGTCGATCTTCCGGCCACCGTGGAGCGGGCGACTCCGATTCTTGAGGCGGCCGGCGTCGCGGATCGGGTCACGCTCGCCGCCCAAAGCTTCTTCGATCCCCTGCCTGCGGGCGCCGATCTTTACCTACTGCATAAAGTCCTGGAAGACTGGCCCGATCGCGAGGCGACCGCCATCCTGGCGCGATGTGCCGAGGCCGCGCGTCCCGATGGGCGAGTGATGGTGATGACCGGCGTGTCGGGGAACTTTCCCCCCGACCCGGAACTGCTCATGATGGTGCTGGTCGGCGGAAAGGATCGCACGGTGGCGGAATTCCGAGAGCTGGCTGCCACCGCGGGGCTCGAAGTGCAATCCACGGGGCGAAATTCGGCGGGGCGATTCATGCTGGAGTGCCGGGCGGTCGCCTCCGACGGAGCCCCCCGCACAGACTAAACTCGGAGACGAAGATATGGAAGCGAACCTCAGTCAAGAACGTCGGGAAGCCCACGCGTTGTTGGATATGTTGACGAGCGAGAAACTGAACGCCGTGCGAACCCTTCTGGAGGTGATGGAACCCCTGGCGCGCGCTGGCTCTCGCGCCGGCTGAGGAGGAAGAGATCACCGCCGAGACCGCCGCGGCCATTGATCACGCCCGCGAGTCCCTGGCACGCGGTGAGGGCCTCGCGCATGAAGAAATCCTTACCGAGTTCGGGCTGAACCGGTGAGCGAGGACGGCTCCCCGGAGCAGGGTCGCCGTCATCTGGTCGCCGGAAGCGCGGGCCGATCTGCGCGCCATCGACCGGGAGACTGCGGTACAAATTCTCCACTGCATTGGTCGGTATTTGACCGAGCGCACCGGCGATGTGAAAAAGCTGAAGCCGCTCCGTACGGACTTCCGTCTTCGTCGCAGTGACTATCGGGGGTTTTTCGACGTCAGAAACGACAAACGCCATCGAGATAAGCGGCGTCCGGCATCGACGCGAGGCCTACCGGTGAACCACCGGCGCCTTGGCGGATTCGTGGCGGCGCTGGCCTTCCGGCAATGTCGAATTACGCCCTCAATCCCCGGCGTGCGCCAGCCGATCGGCAAACGTCAGCACCGCTCCCGGGCGCCCGCACGCACACGCACTTTCGTCCCCACCGTGGGCGATATGCAATCCGTTCTGCGCTTCGCATTCCCAACCCGCCAAGCGGCCGCCGTGCTCCATCAGGAGCGCGTACACCGGCACCTGGAAGAGCCGCCAGAGTTCGTCGCGCTCGCCGTCGCTCAGCGGCGCGCCCTCGCTGGTGAGCGCATACACCGCGCGGCGCGCGCCGACGCCTCTGGCCGCCGCGCGAGCCAGTTCGTCGAACGTGCCGGCCAGCGCCTGCGCCCGCCCGCGCGCGTCCGCCGCCGGCGCCGCCGCCAGACCGGGAAAGAAAGGATGGTGAATGCTTCGCCGGAACGATAGGAACTTCATATTTGACACGCTTTCGGGAATTGGGTAGTACGGCCGGGTTCGCGGGATTCTCAGAATTCCGTCAAGACCCGCCGCAGATTGCCGCCCAGAATCAGGCGCGCGTCCGCCGCGCCGATCCCCATCTCGTGCAGGGCGCGACTCTGCACGTCGAAGATTTCATGGTTCCAGCCGCGGGGGAAAAACGAAGAATCCGATCCGAACAGCAGACGCTTGGGCCCCACCACGCTGAGCGCCCGCCGGAGCACCGTGGCCAGGTCCAGCCCTTCGAAGCGCATCCATGAATTACTACTGGAGGTGTCCAGGTATACGTTGGGGCAGAGGTCCGCCAGCATCAGCGCCTCGCGAAAGTATCCAGCCCCGAAATGCGGCACAATGAAACGCACGCTGGGATGGCGGAGCGCCACCGCATGCAGGTCCAGCGGATTGGAATACCGCATGTCGAATGGAGAGGGAAGCCCCAGTTTCTTGCGCACCCCTACGGAGAGCAGGCCGCAATGCACGAAGACGGCGCATTGGTGGGCCGCCGCCAGTTCCAGCAGGATCTCCACCCGTTTGTCCTGCACGGAATACAGGTGCATCGCCGGGAACAGGCAGATGGCGTGCAAGCCCCTCATCACGGTGGTATGCTCCACCCACGGATTCACCATGGCGAAAGCGTAGAAGCGGCCGGGATAAGCGGCCACGGCGGCAATGGTGGAGTTTTCTTCGTCCGGGATGCTGGCGATCAGAGCCGCCCGATCCACGCCGTGGCTGTCCAGTTCGCCCACCCAAAGACGCGCCAGCTCAGTGGGACTGGCCGGCGGCAACTCCCAATCGAGCTTACCGGCCACTTCGTCGGGCGACATGCGGCACTGCTCTCACAGCGTGGCGAAGAATCGCCGGGAAAAGAAATGGACGTGCGCGTCGGCAACTTCAAATTCACCCCAAGGTGTCTGCATCGGGCTTGTTCCAGTGAGTGATGCCCGCAGCCAGGGCCAGTTGCGTGAGACCGGCCACGTTGTTCACCCCCAGCTTCTTCATCATGGTTTTGCGATAGCTGCGGATGGTCTGCAGCCCAAGATCGAGCAGCACCGCGATATCCTTGCTGGTTTTGCCTTCGGCCACCAGGCGCAGCACCTGCAATTCGCGCGGCG
>CAZARO010000816.1:0-3450 GCA_964487165.1 uncultured Solibacteraceae bacterium
GGCAGAAGCCGTGAATTCAGCCTGCGGACCGCGCTCGGTGCCTCGCGTCTTCGTCTCATTCGCCAACTGTCGATCGAATCGTTGTGTCTCGCGGGCGCCGGCGGAGTACTCGGAGTGCTGGCCGCGTCGGCCACGGTCCGGATGCTCATTCACCTTCATCCGGTCAACATTCCCCGCCTCGAAGAGACCGCCATCGATGCGCGCGTCCTGCTCTTCGCGGTGTTCGCTTCCCTGGCC
This sequence comes from uncultured Solibacteraceae bacterium, assembly GCA_964487165.1. Classification (GTDB taxonomy): domain Bacteria; phylum Acidobacteriota; class Terriglobia; order Bryobacterales; family Bryobacteraceae; genus PALSA-129. The sequence goes on from CAZARO010000816.1 coordinate 238, forward strand.
ACAGTCCTCTTCTGCGGTCTGTTCCCGGCGTGGTCGGCCTCGCGGTGCGATCTGAACGAAGTACTGAAAAGTTCCGGTAACCGCTCGGTAAGAGGAGCGGTCGGCAGCTTGCTTCGCGGCCTGATGGTGGGACAAGTAGCACTTACTTTCGTGCTGCTGGCGGGCGCCGGCTTACTGATTCGCAGCTTTCTCAACTTACAGGCCGTTGACAAGGGCTTCCGCCCATCGTCGACCGTGAGCATGAATATCCGTCTCGACGGAAGATATAACCGCCCCGAGCGCCAGATCGCATTCTTCCGCGACTTAGTGCAACGGACATCCGCGCTTCCCGGTGTCGATGCGGCCGCGGCCGCTGACCATCTGCCTCTCGGCGGCGGCCAATCTCTCAGCGCCATCGAAATCCAAGGTTATCCGTTCGACGAACACACTTTCTTCGAAGACCGTTCCGTAACTGCCGATTACTTCGCCACCCTGGGAATTCCCATTTTGGAGGGTCGCGCCTTCACTGAGGAGGATGCAGCCGACAGGCAGCCGGTAATCATCGTGAGCCGGAGCTTGGCCCGCAAGTACTTCCCCGGGCAGAGCGCCCTGGGGAAGTGGATTCACTCGAACGGCCAGCGGATCGTGGTCGGTGTGGTAGGCAACGTGCGCCAGTGGGACCTGGAGAAGGCGCCGATGATGCAAATCTACCGGCCTCTCTGGCAGACCGGTACCTGGTCCGGCTATATAGTAGCTCGCACCGGCCTTCCGCCCGACCGCCTGGCTTCCAATATGCGCGCCCTGGTCCGCAATCTCGACCCCGCTGTCGCGGTGGCCGACGTCCGCACAGGAAGCGACTTAGTCTCCGGGGCTACCTCTGAGCGCCGCTTCGAGACTTTCCTGCTAACCGCCTTCGGCGGCATCGCTCTCTTCTTATCGCTGGTGGGTTTGTACGCGCTGATGACTTACTCGGTGGAACAGCGGACGGCGGAAATCGGCATTCGCATGGCATTGGGAGCGCAGCCCCGCAGCGTGCTGCGCCTGGTCCTACGCCAGGGTTCGCAGCTCGCTCTGGCAGGCATCGTACTGGGCTTCGCCTGCGCCTGGCTCGTCACCCGCTCCCTCGCCAGCCTGCTCTTCGAGGTCAAGCCCACTGACCTGCCCACGTTCGTCGCAGTAGCTTGCCTGTTCTGCGCCGTCGCGGTAGCAGCCTGCTACCTCCCCGCCCGCCGCGCCACCCGCGTGGACCCCCTGGTGTCCTTACGGGCCGAATAGCTCGGAAAACGCCCCGCGACTTGTAACTGAGCCGCGACCGCGAGGGAGCGGTGGCCGTAACTCGTGCTCCCCAAAACGGTTTCGCACCCGACGAATAGCACTCGGCAGCGGGCGTCCTTCCTGGTAGTCTAGGATGAGCCAGATATGCCAAAAAGGGAACCTCGCGCAAAGTCCGCGGCCGCCAGCGCCGGAGCGGCACCACCGACACCTGCGACGGCGCCTCCCAGCGTCGACCTGAAGGATAGCTCGCTATATCTGAATCGCGAGCTTAGCCTGTTATCTTTTCAGCGCCGCGTGCTGGAAGAGGCGGAGGACGAGGGCAATCCGCTGCTCGAACGCGTAAAGTTCCTGGCCATTCTGGGGTCCAATCTGGACGAATTTTTCATGGTGCGAGTCGCCGGCCTGGCCACCCAGATGGACGCCGGATCCATGGAGGCCGGACCGGATGGCCTGGGCCCCCGCGCGCAATTGGTGGCTATTCGGCGCGAGTACAAGCGGCTGTTGAACGAAGGCCATCGCTGCCTGGAAAAACTGCTCCCGAAGCTCGAAGAGGAAGGCATTGTCATCCATGACTACGCCGGCTTGAATACCGGCCAGCTCCGCGATGCAGCCAAGTATTTCTCCGAAACCGTTTTCCCCGTGCTGACTCCCCTGGCGCTCGATCCGGGCCGGCCGTTTCCCCACATTTCGAACCTCAGCCTGAACCTGGCGGTGCTCATTCGCGACCATTCCGGCGACGAGAGGTTCGCGCGCGTGAAGGTGCCCGATTCCCTGCCCCAACTGGTCCGCCTGAACGGCACCTCCAAGGCCAACCCGAAAAAGGCGGCGCGTGCCAAGCGCGTCGACCTGGTGTGGTTGGAACAAGTGATCGCCGCCAACCTTGCCGCGCTGTTTCCCGGCATGGAGATCCTGGAATCGCACCCCTTCCATGTCACCCGCGACGCCGATATGGCCATCAAGGAACTGGAAGCCGAAGACCTGCTCGAATCCGTGGAGGAAGGCGTCCGGCAGCGCCGTTTCGGCACCCCCATCCGCCTGATGGTCACCCACGATATGCCGGCTTCCGTCCTCAATATCCTGATTCAGAACCTGGAAATAACCCCGCGCGAGGTGTATCGCACGGCTCGCCCGCTCTCATTCAAGCGGCTGATGGGGCTCTACAGCCTGGAGCGCCCGGAGCTGAAAGACGCGACGTTCGTGCCCGCGACTCCTGCCGGGCTGGCCGCCCTGGGCGAAGAGGAGGACATCTTCAGCCGCATCCGCAAACAGGACATCCTGATCCATCATCCGTTCGATTCCTTTCAGCCGGTGATCGAGTTTCTACGCAAGGCGGCGCGTGATCCGGCGGTGCTCGCCATCAAGATCTGCCTCTACCGCGTAGGGCGGAATTCCCCCGTGGTCGAGACGCTGCTGGAGGCGCAGGAAGAGGACAAGCAGGTAGCGGCCCTGGTGGAACTGAAGGCGCGCTTCGATGAAGAAAGTAACATCGAGTGGGCGCGGGCGCTGGAACGTTCCGGTGTACATGTAGTGTACGGCCTGGTGGGGCTGAAGGCCCACGGTAAGGTAGCTCTGGTGGTGCGCCGCGAGCAGGACCGGATCGCACGCTACGTACACATCTCCACCGGCAATTACAACGCCGTCACCGCGCACTTATACACCGATATAGGCCTTTTCACCGCGGACGAAGATATTGCCGACGATGCTACCGATCTATTTAACTATCTTACCGGGTACTCTTATAAGTCGGACTATAAGCGGCTGCTGGTGGCGCCGGTAACTTTACGCGAGCGGCTGGAGGGGCTGATCGAACGCGAGATCAAGCACGCCAAGGCTGGCCGCAAGGCGCACCTGATCTTCAAAGTGAACTCGCTGTGCGATTCGCACATCATCCGGTCGTTATACCGGGCGTCGCGCGAGGGCGTGAAGATCCAATTGCTGGTGCGCGGCATCTGCTGCCTG
>CAZARO010000817.1:0-3440 GCA_964487165.1 uncultured Solibacteraceae bacterium
ACGAGCTCGATTTCCATCTGCAAATGGAGATCGACCACAACCTTCGTATCGGGATGAATCCGCGGGAGGCGCGGTCAGCGGCGTTGCGGCGCTTCGGCGGCATCGCCCAAATCAAGGAAATCTATCGCGAAACAAGGGGGCTAGCGATCATGGAAATCCTATGGCAAGATCTACGGTTCGGTTGGCGGACGCTCCGCCGTGACCCGGCCTTTTCCATCGTGGCGTTTCTTTGCCTGACGCTGGGCGTGGGCGCCAATGCCGCGGTGTTCAGTTGGATGGAAGGCATCCTCTTCCGTCCGTTCCCGCTGGTAACCCATCAGGAAAGGCTGGTGGCCATCGCCGGCAACGACCGCGGCGTGCCGGGGCATACCGATGTCTCATGGCCCGACTTCCAGGATCTTCAGAGAAGCTGTACTCTTTGCGACGCGTTTATCGTCGACCGCATCACCAGCACCACACTCAGCGTCGGCGAGCGCGCCGAGCGCTCTCCCGCAAGTGTCGTTTCGGCCAACTATTTCGACTCGCTCGGGGTCCATCCCATCCTGGGTCGCGGATTCCAGCCCGCCGAGGACTTCGGACGAAATGCCCATCCCGTCACCGTCATCAGCTACCAATTGTGGCAAGAGCGCTTCCACGGAGATCCGGCCATTATTGGAAAAACGCAAATGCTGAATGGGACGCCGCACACCATTGTCGGGGTTGCGCCCGAAGGTTTCCATGGGACCTTCGTGGGGTGGGCAATGCAATTCTGGGTCCCGCTATCGATGCAGGAGAAGTTCGATTCCGGCGGCTACAAACTGGAGGACCGCGGCGCGCGCTGGATCGAAGGTTTCGTGCGGCTCAAACCGGGAGTGGCGCGGCAACAGGCGCAAGCGGAGATTTCCGCCCTGGCGAAACAACTGGAAACCGCCTATCCGGCGACCAACCGCGGCCGCGGCATGCAGCTGTACCCGCTATGGCAGACCCCTTTCAATAACGCGGGCACGTTGCTGCCGACGCTCGAGATCATGCTGGCAGTCGCGGTCTTCGTGCTGCTCATCGCCTGCGCCAACGTCAGCAATCTGCTGCTGGTGAGATCTTTCCGGCGCCGTAATGAAATGACGGTCCGGCTGGCCATCGGCTCGGGGCGCGCGCGCCTGGTGCGGCAGCTGATCACGGAAGGCTTGATCCTGTCGGCTCTCTCCGCCGCCGGCGGTGCCGCACTGGCGTATGGGTGCCGCAACCTGTTCGTGTTGCTGCTGCCGCCGCGCGGGGGCGTGTCGATGTTCCTGCCGGGGGGCGTCGATTGGCGCGTGCTGGCGTTGAGCGCGGGCGTGTGCATCCTATCCACCTTGCTGTTTGCGCTGGCGCCGGCCATGCAGGCCAGCCAGATCGATCTCGCTTCGGCGCTGAAGTCGGAATCGACCGGGGTGGTCGGCGGAGGACGGCGGGCGGTGGTGCGGTCGGCCCTGGTGGTGGTGCAGGTGGCGTTGAGTTTCGTTCTTCTGGTGGGAGCGGGGCTGCTGGTCCAGAGCCTGCGAGCCCTTCAAAATACCAGCCCCGGCTTCTCCACCAATGGCGTGCTGGCGACGACAATCGATTTTGCCGCCGCGGGATACAATCCGCAGCGCATCAAAGGATTTCAGGATGAGTTGATTGACCGGCTGCAAGCGCTGGGCGGGGTGGAATCGGCAGCTTTCGCGAGGACCGCGCCATTCACCTATCGCAGCAATTCTTCCGCTCCTATCGCAGTGGAGGGTTACGAGACACCGCCCGACCAACAGCTCAACGCCGACTACAACGAAATCGGCCCGGCCTATCTGGCCACCATGGGCATTCCCCTCGTTTCCGGCCGCGAGTTTACGCGCGCCGATAATGAAACAGCTCCGCCGGCCGCCGTGATCAACGAGTTTATGGCGGCGCAATACTGGCGCGGACAAGATGCGGTCGGCCGGCGATTCCAGGTAAACGGGCGCTGGGTGCAAGTGGTCGGCATCGCGAAGAATTCGAAATACCGAAATCTGACTGACCCGGCAGGGCCGTTCTTCTATATCGCGATGCGCCAAAGTATCATGGGCTCGAACCTGCAGCTTCGAACATCGCTGCGGCCGGAGACAATGGCCAAAGCTCTGGTCCGCGAGATACACCAGCTCGACACCAACCTGGCGCCGGGGGAAGTAATCACCATGCAGGAACAAGTGGACCGCACCACGGCGGTACGGCGAGCGGCGGTGGCGATGCTGGCTGTTTTTGGCGGACTGGCCCTGGTGCTCGCGTCGATCGGGCTATACGGCGTGATGTCGAATACCGTCTCGCAGAGCACGCGCGAGCTGGGCTTGCGCATGGCGCTGGGCGCGGAAACGCCGGATCTGTTACGCCGCGTGCTGTCGCAAGGGCTGGCGTTGACGGGGGGCGGCATCGTGGTGGGCGCGGCGGTTGCCATGGTATCGACGCGGCTGATCGTGGGGCTGCTTTACCATGTGAGCCCGCGCGATCCGTGGGCATTCGCGATCGCATCGGTGTCGCTGGTGCTGGCTTCTGTGGCGGCTTGTTTCCTGCCGGCCTGGCGTGCGGCGCGGACCGACCCGGTCCGCGCGTTGCGCGATTGTTTTTAGACGTTGCCGGCCAGTGGGCAACCCGGGCTTCACCCCCGCTCTGCGGCCGGCGGACTGAAGTCCGCCCCACCGAAGCGCGGTCTCAGATCTCCTGGGCGGTGCGCCGTTCGGCATCCTGGGCACGGCGGCGCTGCTCCTGGCGGAGACGAATCCAGGCGAGAGCGGCGCCCAGCAAGGCCATCGGCAAAATCATCCATCCCACGGCGATTGCCGGCGCGGCGGCGCGGCGGGCGAGCCACCAACGCACCGCGAGGGCGATGACGGGCACGTCGAAGATTGCGAAGATGGACACTACGGCGGCGGAAGCGGCGCGGCGCGAAGGCTCTTCGATGGCGTTGCGCAGCATCAGGTACGGTGCGTACAGCAGCCAGCACACCAGCGCGGCGGTGAAGCGCGCGTCCCAGGTCCACCATAGTCCGGTGGAGAGGCGAACCGCAATGGACCCGGCGACGATTCCGGCGGCCAGCAGCACGAGGCCGATTTCCGTGGCCGCGAGGGCCAGGGCGTCGTAGAAGAAATCGCGCGTGCGCAGAAAGAGAATGCTGGCCAGGGCAGCTACCGCCGCGGCGGCGAGCGCGGCCCATACCGAAGCGTCGAACAGCGAGGCCAGCATCAGCCCACGTGTCATTAACCCACCAACACCGTCTCCACCAGCGCCAGCGAGACGGCCGTGAAGACCACATCGAAACCGATCAGCATCTTCAGCCACGCCATGTCGTCGTCGCCGATGGGCTGGCCGTTGACCAGCAGGGTCGTCAAGCGCATGGCCGCCATCAGGGCGGGCATCAGTATGGGATAGGTCAGCATCGGCAGCATCACTTCGCGCAGCTTGATGTTCACCGTGAG
>CAZARO010000818.1:0-3436 GCA_964487165.1 uncultured Solibacteraceae bacterium
TCAGGGAGCGGTTGCAGCAGAATACGTTGGCGAACTTATGAAATGGAGTACTAAGCTAAGTGGGGCAGGTTGGCAACCTGCGGGACCCAGAGGGTACCCCTGGTAACCCGCCCCGATACAGCGGAAGGCCGATTGCCAATCGGTCGCAGGATGCCATCCTGCCCCACTTGGGACGCCCGGTGCCAACCACAAGTCGACACCTTACAAGATGGCTCTCTTGCCCCCCGCTATAATGAAACTTCCTTATGAAAGTCGAAGTGGTGCTTACCGAAGCCGATATTGCCCAGGAGTTCGTGGAGGCGATTGAAGCGCGCGATCTGCCGGAAAAGTTCTTCTACTGGTTTCCGCGGTCCGCGGCGGAGTGGACGTCGCTGATTGGGCATGCCGAATTGTACGGCGGCTTGTGGCGCACGTGGAAGGAACTGGCGGCCAACAGCACCGAACTCTCGCAGCACTTTAAAGCGCGGGCTCCGGTGATCAGCTTCGGCGCCGGCGACGGCCTGCGCGACCGTCTGCTCATGGACGCGCTCAAGAAAGCCGGCTGCGAGTGCTTTTACTTCCCCGTGGACGCCAGCCAGGCGATGTTGGAAATGGCGTGCGCTGGCGCCGACGACGAAGACATCGAAACCGTCGGCATCAAGGCCGATATTTCGAGCCCGGTACACCTGGTGTATGCCGCCGACGCGGCCGAGCCGCCGCGTTTGTTCATCCTCAGCGGGAATACCATGGGCTCCTTCGATCCGCTGGCGGAAATCCGCTACGTGGCGCAATGCATGAAACCGGAAGACCGGCTCATCGTCGACGGAGAGATTCACGACGCCCATCATTCCATGGCCCGGCGCGATAATCCGGCAGCGCGGAAATTCCTCTCCACGTTGCTGGCCAATGTGGGAATCGCGGAAGACGACGGCGAGATCCGTCTCAACCTGCGGCGCGACGACCGGCACGATGGATTGCACCTCATTACGCGATCCTTCGGCGCGGCACGCGATCTTTCCGCCACCGTGGCGGGCCAGGAGATCGCGCTGCAGCGCGGCGAGCGCATCGGCATGAATTTTCAGTACACCTATACGCCCGAATCCTTCCGCTGGCTGGTGTCCGAGCATGGCGGCTTGCGGATTATGACCGAACACGTGAGTCCGGATGGGCGCTTTCTGACGGCGGTTTGCAGGAAGTAAGGAGAGCTTGGTCCGGGTGTCCGGCCCGGCCTTTGGCGTAGCCGAACCGGAACCCGGCTGTTCGCACCTCGACGCGTGAGGTACGTTCTGTTCCGGCGAACTATACGCAGGCCGAGCAGTTCAACCGAAAAATCAAGGGGCGTTTTCCGCCTGCACTTACTATAAGTTGCCGGTACCGCGGAGACAACCCTCGAATTGGGTTATAGTACGGCAATAACAATCGTTAGGTTAGAGGACCGCCAATCCGCAAGCCTCGTGAGATAAGTTGCCGGGTGGTACGATGGCCTTGGATTTTATGGATTTCCCCCAGCCGGATTTCCGGATGCTGTTCGAGAGCGCCCCTGGCCTTTATCTGGTGCTCGCTCCGGATCTGCGCATCGTCGCCGTAAGCGCTGCTTACCTGCGCGCCACTATGACCACTCGCGGGGCCATCCTGGGCCGCGGCATTTTCGACGTCTTTCCGGATAATCCCGACGATCCTTCGGCCACCGGGGTTCATAACCTGCGAGTGTCCCTGGAGAACGTCCTCGAGCTCGGGCGAGCCGACACCATGGCGGTGCAGAAGTACGATGTTCGCCGGCCCGAAGCGGAAGGCGGAGATTTCGAAGAACGATACTGGAGCCCGCAGAATTCGCCGGTCTTCGGCCCCGATGGCAAGATCTGCTTTATCATCCACCGGGTTGAGGACGTTACCGAGTTTGTGCGCCTCAAACAGGCCGGCCGTGAGCGCGAGGAATTGACCAGGGCGCTGCAGCACTCCGCCACGCAGATGGAGGCTGAAATCTATCTGCGCGCGCAAGAGGTGGCCAGCGCCAATCGCAGTCTCCAGACTGCCAACACCGTGCTGGCCCGGCTCTACCATCAGATCTCCCTGTTGCTCTCCCACGCCAGCGAACTCCACCTGGAACCGGGATCGGCGGACGATTGGGACCTGCTCCGCAATCCCATCGGCCCGGAAGAAATTCTGGCGCGCGTCAGCCGCATGATCGCCGATTACCAGCGGATGCAGGAGCAGCTGCGCCAATCGCAAAAGATGGAGGCCGTCGGCCGCCTGGCGGGAGGCGTGGCGCACGATTTCAACAATCTGCTCACGGTGATCGCGGGCTACGCCGCGCTGTTGAAGGAAGAGCTCGGCGCCAACCGGGAGCAACCCGAATTAGAGGAGATCCAGAACGCGGTGAAACGCGCCGCCGAACTCACCCGGCAGTTGCTCACCTTCAGCCGCAAGCAGGTGTGGCAGCCCCGGGTTCTCGACGTGAACGGCGTGGTGTCCGGGATGGAAGGAATGCTGCGGCGGTTGATCGGCGAAGATATTAGTCTGGTGACGGCGCTGGCGGGAGACCTGGGAAAGATCAAGGCCGATCCCGGCCAGATCGAGCAGGTAATCATGAACCTGGCCGTCAATGCGCGGGACGCCATGCCCGCCGGCGGCAAGCTGCTCATCGAAACGAAGACCACGCATCTGGAAGCCGGCCAGATGGCTTCTCTGCCGGCCGGCCGCTACGTTCAGCTCAGCGTCAGCGACACCGGCCACGGCATGAGCGCCGAGACCGCCAGCCGCATATTCGAGCCCTTCTTCACCACCAAAGAAGTGGGAAGAGGCACCGGCCTCGGATTGTCGACAGCGCTGGGGATTGTGGAGCAGAGCGGGGGCACGCTGACGGTGGAAAGCAAGCTCGGCGTGGGGACGGTCTTCCGGGCTTACCTGCCCTGGACCGCGGAGCAGGCCGGCAGCGAAGAGAGCCGATGGCCGGCGGAATCCGAGGCCTCCGGAATTGCCACGGTCCTCTTGGTTGAGGACGAAACGCCGCTGCGCAAACTGATTTTGCAAGTGCTGCGGAGCGCCGGCCATCACGTCCTGGAAGCCTCCAGTGGCGACGAGGCCGTGGCTCTGAGCGCGCGTCACCCGGGGCCGATCGACCTGTTGCTCACCGACGTAATTATGCCGGGGATGAGCGGTCCGGAACTGGTGGCGAAGCTGCGCGGCCGCCGTCCGGCGATGACCATCCTCTTTATGTCCGGCTACGATAACGAACTGGTGAACAAGAAAAGCCTGGAGACCACAGCCAGCTTCCTGCAGAAGCCCTTCAGTCCGCGAGCGCTGCTGAAACACATCGACACGCTGTTGGGATTCGGTGGCACGGGCGGCGACAAGCTTGGCCGCGCGGGCTGAGTTGCAACCCCTGACGTGCCTGTCTGAAACTTCGAGGGGCTAACTTAACTACGTACTCCATTTCATAAGTTCGCCAACATATTCT
>CAZARO010000819.1:0-3428 GCA_964487165.1 uncultured Solibacteraceae bacterium
TGGAGCAGATTCAGATCATCAAAGCGTGGATCGAGCAGGGCGCCGAATGGCCCGATTCACTGGCCAATGAGATCGAGCTGCCGCCGTTGAACCCGAAGGCGGTCGCGCTGGTGGACACGCTGCGGGCCGACCGGCAGGCGTTCCAGAAGGCGGTGGCGGCCGATCCCCAACTGCTGAACGCCCGTGGGCCGGAGGGCTCCACTCCCTTCATGTATGCCGTGCTCTATAGCGACGCGGCCACCATCGAGCGACTCATCAAGCTGGGCGCCGATCCGAACAAGCGCAACGACGCTGGGGGCACCGCCCTCATGTGGGCCGCGCTCGAGCTGGAGAAGACGCGGATCCTGCTGGCTCACGGCGCGGATGTGAATGCGCGCTCGGAAGACGCGCGCACGCCGTTGATGGTGGCGGCAGGCCGGCCCGGGGGCGGCCCGATTGTGAAATTGCTGCTGGAACATGGCGCGAATCCCAACCCGACGGCCAATCCCGGCGCGGAATCGTCGCCCTTGCTGGAGGCGTCGTTGGCCGGCGACGCGGAGAGCATGCAGGCGCTGCTCGAAAAGGGCGCCGAACCCAAAGAAGCCGGAACCGCTATCGCCAACGCGGCCGGGGCGGATTGCACCAAGTGCATCGACTTGCTGATGGCGCGTAAACTGGACGCCATGCAATACACCATCGCTCTGCAAAATGTGGCCGTTCTGGATAACCCCGGCCTGACGCGGCTGATGATCGAGCACGGCGCGGATGTCAACGCCGCCGACCCCACCGGCCGCACGGCGCTGATGTACGCCGCGGTGTCCGACCTGCTGCCGGTAGAGCAGGTCAAAATGTTGATCGAGAAGAAGGCCGATGTGAACGCCAAGAGCCAACACGCAAGCTCCGGCGATTCCGGGCTGACAGCGTTGGATCTTGCGCGGCTTCACGGCCACACGGCGGTGGTCGATCTGTTGTTGAAATCGGGCGCCACGGGCGCGGTTCCGGAAGCCGCGGCACAACCGGTGGCGATGCGGCAAGGCAATACCATTCAGGGCGCTGTTCCGGGCAGTTTGGCGCTGCTGCAACGCACGGACGCCAGCTTCATGCCGAAAACGGGATGTTTTTCCTGCCACAACAACAGCCTGGCGGCAATGGCCGTAGCCGGGGCACGCAAAAGCGGTTTCCGTGTAGACGAAAAGATCGCCGCCCAACAGGTGAACGCCACCGCCGGCGCGCTCGGGGGCATCCGCGATGTTCTGCATGAGGGCTTCTTCGCTCCCGGACTGAACGAAAATCCGGTGATTCTCTCGTACGTCCTGCTGGGCCTCGATGCCGAGGGCTACAAGCCCGACCTGAGCACCGATGCCGTGACCATGTTCATCCAGACGCACCAGATGGCGGACGGCCACTGGGCTGCCGGTCCCGAGGCGCGCCCGCCGCTGTGCGCGGACGATATCGGCCAGACCGTACTTTCCATGCGGGCCCTGCAACTTTACGCCCCGCCGGTGGACAAGGCGGCGTATACCAAATCCATCCAGCTGGCGGCAACGTGGATCGGCGAGTTCCGGCCGCGGACGAATTACGACCTGGCGTGGCGGCTTAGCGGTCTCGTCTGGGGCGGTAAGAGCAAGGAGGCCATCATGAAGGCGCGCAATGAGCTGCTGGCGGTGCAGCGCGCCGACGGCGGATGGTCCGACCTGCCATCCATGGAGAGTGGGGCCTTCACTACCGGCCTGGCGATGATCGCGCTCCAGGGCTCCGGCCTGCCGGTTTCCGACGCGGCTTACCAGCGCGGCGTCCGCTACCTGCTCGGCACGCAGGGGGAAGACGGTTCGTGGCACGTGCGCACGCGGTCCGCGGGATTCCAACCCTACTTCGACAACGGATTCCCCCACGGAGTGGACCAGTGGATCTCCGCCGCGGGCACGAGTCTGGCGACCATCGCCCTGACGCTGGCCGCGCCGCCGGCCCCTGCGAAGACGGCTGCAGGCCCGCCGGCGGAGCGCTAATTGCCCGATGGGCGCGCGATGCGATCGAGAACCAGGAACTATGGGCAGGCAATCGTGCAGACGCTTTTCGGCTCTTCCGAGGGCTTAGAGGGGTTCCGTTCCCTCACTCAGGATCGCCAGATAATCCTGGTAGACGAAGAGCCGATGGCGCTGCAGCCCGGTCTTCTCGCGCAGGATTCCCGCGCGCCGCAAATGCTCCACTGACTTGGCCACCGTGGGCGCGGAGGTGCCGATCTTTTCGGCGGCATCGGGAATCGAAAAAATAGGATGGCGCTGCATATGCTCGAAGACGCGCAGCGCGGAGGTTGCCGGGCGCCCCATTTCTTCGATTTTGCGGAGGTCTCCCGCGAAGACCTCCAGGATTCGCTGCGCGGCGGCCGCACCCTGCGTGGCAGTGTCGCGGACGCCGGTCAGGAAGAAGTCCAGCCAGGACTCCCAGTCGCCCTTCGCGCGCACCCGGTCCAACAGCTCATAGTAGGCCGAGCGATGCTGTTTGAAATAGAGGCTCAGGTAGAGGATCGGCGCGCGCAGCACGCCGGCCGCGCACAACAGGAACGTGATGAGCAGCCTCCCCAGACGGCCGTTGCCATCGAGAAACGGGTGAATGGTCTCGAACTGGACGTGGACCAGGGCTGCTTTAACGAGTACCGGCAGATCGGCCCGCTCCTCGTGAAGAAACAGCTCCAGCGCATTCATGCATTCGGGAACGAGGTCCGGCGGCGGAGGAACGAAGGCGGCGTTTCCGGGCCGCGTGCCGCCGATCCAGTTCTGGCTGCGGCGGAATTCACCGGGCTGTTTCTCGCTTCCCCGCCCCTTCGCCAGCAGGACCCCGTGGATCTCGCGGATCAGGCGCAGCGACAGGGGAAAACCGCCGCGCATCCGGTCGAGGCCGTGGTTCAACGCGGCGGCGTGTTGCGAGACCTCTTCGACGTCGCTCAGCGGCACGCCGGGAATGTGATGGCTCTCGTACAACAGCAGGTCGGAAAGGGAAGACTGCGTGCCCTCGATCTGCGACGAGAGCACCGCTTCCTTGCGGACGTAGGCGTAGATAAAAAGGGATAGGTCCGGGAGCGCGAATGCCAGGCCATCCAACCGTCCCAGAGCCTGGGTGGCCTGTTCCAACAGGCGCTGCATGTTTTCGAGACGCACCGAAGGGGTTGGGGGCAGAGGTGTGGGCACGAACGCGCGGACCGACTCGTTGCCGTAGTGGGTTACTACGTAGCGGCCCAGTCGCTGCCTGCGGTCGGATGTTCGGAGCACAACAATCCTTTCGTTACGAAATCGCTTACGAAAGGATAGCACGATTTCCTTTCGTTAAATATGGGATAACGAAAGGATATGGCGATTTTAATCGCGATCGAGGGCCATGAGCGGAATTTCGATCGGCGATAGTTTTCCCAAGGGCGAGATTCTGCGGAAATCAAGTAGGGCAGGCCCCCTGGC
>CAZARO010000820.1:0-3427 GCA_964487165.1 uncultured Solibacteraceae bacterium
GAACGCCGGCGATATCACAATTCTGTTCACCGGCGGCGGCGCGGGCGCGATCACCGGAACCAACATAAGCACCGAGATGCCCGCCGCGCCTCTGCCGTCCACCGGCCCCGAATTCATCAAGAACGACGCCGGAATCTGGGAAGCGATCGTCGGTCCGCTGCCTCCGGGCGCTTACCGCTATGTCTTCCAAGTGGATGGAGTCCGCGTGCTGGACCCGGTGAATACGCGCACCGCCGAGTCCCGCGACAACATGTGGAGCCTGTTCACCGTGCCCGGCGCCGAGCTGATGGACACCACCGACGTGCCGCACGGGGCGGTGGCGGAGATCTTCTATTATTCCTCGGTGCTCAAAACCACGCGGCGCATGCACGTCTACACTCCGCCGGGGTACGAAGCGGGCAACGCGAAATATCCCGTCTTCTACCTGCTGCACGGTTCCGGCGATACCGACGATGCCTGGACGTCGGTGGGCCGCGCCTCATTCATCTTCGACAACCTGATTGCGGAGAAGAAAGCCAAGGCGATGATCGTGGTGATGCCCGCCGGCCACCAGCCCGGAGCGCAATTCGGGCCGGGCGCGCCGCCTCCCGCCACCGCGCCGCCGCAAACTCCCACGGTGAATCCGTTCACTAACGAATTCATCACCGACATGCTGCCTTATGTGGAGAAGCATTACCGCACCATCAACGACCGGCAGCATCGCGCCATCGCCGGCCTTTCCATGGGTGGCAGCCAGACGCTCGATATCGCGTTCACGCACCTGAATATGTTCGCCGAGATCGGCGTCTTCAGCTCGGGCGCAAATTTGGGCGGTGGCCGTGGGCGCGCTCCGGCAGATCCAGCAGCGGCGGCTGCGGCAACTCCACGGCCCCCGCGTCCCGATTGGGAAGCCACTCACCTGGCCGACCTGGACAATGCCAGCCTGAAAAAAGGCACCAGGTTGATCTGGTTGAGCACCGGCAAGGACGACAGCCTGGTCGCCAATACCCGGACCACCGTGGAACTGCTCAAGAAGCACGGGTTCGAACCGGTGTTCATCGAGAGCCCCGGCGCGCATAGCTGGTTCAACTGGCGGAATTACCTGATCCAGTTTACGCCGCAACTGTTCCAGGAACGCTCCGGCGCGCAATCCAATTAACGCGGGATCCAATTTGACCGGATCGCTCCGCGAATGATAGTGTACGGGCTATGAGACGTCGGCGATTCATGCAAGCCCTAGCCGCGGCGCCGGCCGCGCCCCTCATAGCCCAACAGGCCGCCGCCCCACAGACTGCGCCCGCCCCGCCGGCTCCGGGTGGACGCGGCGGACGTGGCGGGTCTGGCCAGGGCAGCGGGCCGGCGACGTTGGAAGTCACGCCTCCCGATTCCGTGGCGGAGCCGGTGGCGCGCTTCTTCACGCCCCCGCAGTTCGCCGCACTGCGCCGCTTGAGCGGACTCATTCAGCCGCCCTTGAAGGGAAACCCGGGCGCGCTGGATTGCGGCGTGCCCGAGTTTCTGGATTTTCTGATCGGCGCTTCTCCCGCGGACCGGCAGCAACTGTACCGCGGCGGCCTGGATGCCCTGAACGCGCAGGCGAAGAAGCGGTTCTCGAAGCCCTTTGCCGACCTGGACGACACCCAGGCGCATACCATTCTGCAGCCCATGCTGGTGGCCGTTCCCTGGCCCACCGACCCGCCCAAAGACCCCCTGCTGCAATTCATGTTCGCGGTGCGGCAGGATGTCCCAATGGCGACGCGCAACTCGCCCGAATTCGCGGCCGCGATGGCCAGTTCGGGACGGCGCGGCGGAGGCGGCGGGCTGGTCTGGAATCCCATCGATCCGGTCTATCGTGGATAAGTTTCGCGGGTAAGTTTCGAGGTTACATTCCGTGGCGATCAAAGAGTACGACGTTCTCATCGTTGGTTCGGGACACTCCGGCGGCATGGCTGCCAATGTGCTTACTAAGAAGGGCATCTCCTGTCTGATGCTCAATGCCGGCCCGGAAGCCGACTACGCGCACGACCGCACGGCCAAAGCCGCGCACGAACTGCCCTACCGCGGCTTCAACAAGCCGGGGCGGTTGCCGCACGTGTTCCAGGCCAACGAAGCCAATGCCGAGCAGTGGGTGGACGAAAAGGAAGTCCCCTACACGCACGATCCGGCCAAGCCTTACAACTGGGTGCGCGTGCGCCTGGTGGGCGGCCGATCGCTGTTCTGGGCGCGGCAGTCGTTCCGCCTGAGCGATTTCGAATTCAAGGCCGGCGACCTGGAAGGTACGGGCGAGAATTGGCCCATCAGCCTGGCCGATCTGGACCCCTACTATTCGCAGGTGGAGGCCATTTTCCGCGTCACCGGACGCAAGGAAGGGTGGCCGCAATTTCCCGACGGCAATTTTGTGGACGGCGGAATGGGCCGCGGGGGCAACGAAAGCCAGAGCATCAAGCTGTTCACCGAACTGGCCAACCAGCGCGGCATCGGCGTGTCGGTAATGCGCGCCTCGCTGGGCGTGAACGGGCTCGCCAGCTCCATCAATCTGCTGCTGCCGGACGCGCTGGGCACGGGCAAGCTGGACATGGTATCGAACGCCATCGTGCGCGAGATCAGCGTGGATAAGAATACCGGCCTCGTCAACGGAGCGCATTTCGTGGATCGCCACTCACGCCGCGAGATGCACGCCAGGGCCAAGGTGGTGATACTGGCGGCGGGGACGCTCGAAAGCACGCGCCTGCTGCTGAATTCCGGACTGGCCAACTCGAGCGGCGTGCTGGGACATTATCTGCACGATCAGATTTACGGCGTCAGCGTGGTAGCTTCGGTGCCCGCGGCGCGCGACGGCAAGGCTCCCCAGGGGCTGATGGGCGGCAATGTGTTTATGCCGCGCTTCCGCAATCTGAAGAAGGATGAGAAGCGCGATTTCATCAAGGGATACTGCATGCTGGTGTCGAGCGGGGGCAGCGCCAGCGCTTTTCACTTCCCGCTCTATGGCGAGGAATTGCAGCAGGCGCTGGATAGCTACGCGGGCTCCTGCGTTTCGGGCAGTATCTTCGGCGAGCGCCCGGCGCGGTTCGAAAATCACGTGCGCATCAATAAGGACGTGGTGGATGCCTGGGGCATTCCGGTGCTGCACGTCGACGTGAAGGACGGCGATAACGAACACAACATGGCGAAGGACGCGGCCAACACTCTGGAGGAAATTTTCACGGCGGCGAAATGGGACATCGTCGCGAAGACCGATAAATTCTTCCCGCCGGGCTATAGCATCCACGAAGTGGGCACGGCGCGCATGGGTGACGACCCCAAGAAGAGCGTGCTTAATAAGTGGAACCAGGCACACGACATCAAGAATCTGCTGGTGGTGGACGGCGCCGCGTTCGTCACCTGCGGCTGGCAGAACCCGACCATGACGATCCTGGCGCTCTCCATGCGCGCCTCCGAGCATCTGGCCGAG
>CAZARO010000821.1:0-3423 GCA_964487165.1 uncultured Solibacteraceae bacterium
TCTCCGACGGATTGGACCAGCCGGGTCTGTCGATCGAGGAGAACCTGAAGCGCATCGCGTCCGTTCCCTTGGCCTACCAGCCCGGCACCTCCTGGGGCTACTCGGTGGCGCACGATGTGCTGGGAGAGGTCATCGCCAGGGCTTGCGGTTGCTCGCTCCCGGAGGCCGTTAGCCGCTTGGTGACCGGGCCGCTGGCGATGAGCGATACCGGCTTTGCAGTCACGGACACATCGCGGTTGGCCGTGCCCTATGTGAATGGCTCCCCACTCCCGGTGCGCATGGGGACGCTCCAGGTAGTCGACTTCGGGTACGGCGTGGGGTCCATTCGGTTTGAGCCCGCGCGCGTTTTCAATCCCCAGTCGTATCCTTCGGGCGGATGCGGCATGGTTGGAACGGCGGACGATTTCGCGAAGTTCCTGGAGGTGTTGCGCACCGGAGGCAGCCCCATCCTGTCCGCTGCCAGCGTGACCGCGATGACCAGCAACCAGTCGGGCGGGCGTGGACCTCGGCCGGGCACGGCGTTCGGTTTTGGACTTTCGGTGGTAACGGACCCCGCGGCGGTTCCAAGCCCGCAGTCGGCGGGGACGTTTGCCTGGGGCGGCGTGTACGGGCATCAGTGGTTTGTCGATCGCGTGAAGGGTCTGACCGTCGTGGTGCTGACCAACACGACTATCGAAGGTCTGTCGGGACAATTCCCGATGCAGATTCGAGATGCCGCCTACGCGGGCCTATAGAGGGTGAGGCGGGCGATCAGGATGGCCGCTGTTTCAGCTGCAGCGTACGCCGCAGAATCGGCAAAACGGCGAGGTCCTTTTCGCCCGCGAGTTCCTCTTTGAGGGCGATGATCGTTTCCAGATCGAGGACACGCACGCGCACTCCGTCACCTATTTCCATCTCGATGGTATGAGGTAACAGATCGTGGTAAGTTAAGCCGCGGCCGATGGTGCCAAGCACATCGAGGGAACCGCAAGTGGAGATCAGATTCTGATGGCCGGGTGAACGAAGATGGCTCGCGTTGGGTTTAAGGCGCCGGCTGGGCTGTATTCGATAAATCGCGTCGATGCCGTCGAGCACGCGCAGGAGCCGTGACAGATTCTCTTCATCGCGCGCTGGAACTATGTCGAGATCCAGAGTATCGACCGGAGCGCCATTGAGAACGGCCGCCAGTCCCCCGACGATGACAAACTCGACGCCGCCTTCGTGCAGGGCGCGCAATGCCCTTTGGAAATCACTTTCCGGCATTCAATTCCCAAATGGCAAGAATTGCATTCACATGGCGCTGTAAGACATCCAGACGTTCGGCCGGCGTCAGCGAAAGGAACCACCGGATCAGCGTCAGGTCAACGCCATCTTCGCTGTAATCGGTCAGAGATTGCGTGTCCTCTTCCGGCGCCATAATCCTACTCTACCCCACCATTTCCACCCGCGTCGCGATCTCGTGCGGCTGCCGGCCAGACTAGCTCCGCTCTCTGCCCGTTCGCGACGTGCTCATCGTCAGGCGCACAATGAGGATGCCGAAGTGCGCCACCGACCGGTACTCGGTGAAACCTTTGTCCGTCGTGATTAACACCCGCGATTCCGCCAATGCGCGTCCCCAAAGTTCGGAGTCGGCGATTCCCTGATCGGAGGTGCCTCGGATGTCCTTAACGTCGTGCCCGAGCGCGCGAAGAGCATCCACGGTCATCCGGGGGATATTCTCATCGACAAGGACGCGCATCCGTCAGAGGTTGGCGACTTCGATAGGCGTGATCTGCTCCTCCGCCAGGCCCGCGGCGTAGTCGAGGGCGCCCATGATGTCCTCGCGGGATAGAAAAGGATATTCGGCCAGCAACGATTCGACCGTGTCGCCGTTGGCCAGCATGCGCACGATCTGGTGGACCGGCATGCGAGTGCCTTTCACGCACGCCTGCCCATGGCAAATGCCGGGATTGATCGAGATGCGATCGAACTGCACGTGGGTATCCTCCCTCCCAAGTTTACTCTCCACTCTACTCCACCACTTCCACCCGCGTCGCGATCTCCTCGCGCGGCACCAGCGCCGGCCAGTACGCCACGATCTCGCGCACCGGCGGCCGGCCCTCGCCAAACCCCGTCGCGCCCGGCGGACCGTTCAACACCAGCGGAATCAGCTCACGTGTGAACCGGTCCACCGCCTTCCGATCGGCCCCGCGGACCCCGATGCGCACCTGCACCTCGGGCGGGTCGGCATTCGGCGGCGCCGCCGGTCCCAGGCACGCGTTCACCCCGAAAAACTCGGTGTAGATTTCGTCGAACGCGAGCCCCAGGTCCGCCAGTCGCTGGCGCACGATGCGGTCCGCCGCCCGCGCCTTGTCGACCGCCTGCGGCCAGGAGTACACCAGCGTGCCGACAGCCTTCCATCCGGCGGCGTAACTGAGGGAAAGCTTGAGCGAGGGCGGCCGCGCCCCGCCGCGAATTCCCCAGACGCGTACGCGGTCCGGCCCGGTCTCTTCCAACTGGATGCTGGTGAAATCGGCGACGCAATCGGGCGTGATGTAACTCTGCGGGTCGCCTAATTCGTACAGCAGTTGTTCCTTCACCGTGTGGATGCTCACGCGGCCCCCGGCAGCCGCATGTTTGGTCACCGTGAAAGACCCGTCGGGTTCGGCCTCCACAATCGGATAGCCCACGTTCGCCATATCGGGAATCGCCTGCCAGTCCACCTGGCAATTTCCTCCGCTCGCCTGCGCACCGCATTCGATGATGTGCCCGGCAATCGTGCCGGCGGCCAGCTTGTCGTAGTCGTCCGGCCGCCAGCCGAAGCGATGCACCATGGGCGCCAGCGTCAGCGCGGTATCGGTGGAACGTCCGGCCACCACCACCTGCGCGCCGGTGGCCAGAGCTTCCACCAGCGGAAACGCGCCGATATATGCATTGGCGCTGAGGATGCGATCGCGGATGGAAGCCAGCGGCGCACCGGTGTCCATGTCGCGCAGTTCGTAACCCTTGGCTAGAAATTCGTCGATGCGCCCGTAGACATCGTCGCCCAGCACCACCGCCACTTTGAGCCCCGGCGCCAGCCGCACCACCTCGCGCGCGCAGGCCACCGGATTCACGCCGCCGGCGTTGGCGATCACGGTAATGCCGTGCTTCCGGATGGGGCCCGCGAGCCGCGCGATGAGCGGTGGAAAATCGCGCGCGTAGCCCAGGTTGGCGTCGGCCTGCCGCTGCTTTTGCAGGATCGACATGGTGATTTCGGCCAGGTAGTCGAGCGCCAGATAATCGATCGGCCCCTGCTCCACCAGCCGGACTGGCGCTTCCAGCCAATCGCCCCAAAATCCTTGCCCGTTCGCGATGCGAATCATCCGAGGCACGCCTCCAAGGCGCAGGTTAGCACCCGCCGCGATTCCAGCGGGTCGATCACCGCGTCGCAATGCCCGCGCGCCGCGGCATATTTCGCGTCCA
>CAZARO010000822.1:0-3422 GCA_964487165.1 uncultured Solibacteraceae bacterium
TGGGAAATGCATAAACGCTAGCTGGCAGGTCACTCTCCGTCGTGAGCCGTCCGTGCTTCTCGTGAGGTTCCCAAGTCGCTTCAGGCATGTCCTAACCGTTTTTACTCTGACGTTCCGCAGGTGCAAGTGAATGGCCTTCTCTAAATCGCTCAAATTCCAGTTTCAGAAGGCCGGACGATAATCGTGTGTCTGCAGTTTGAGTCGATCGGCCGACGCGAACGCCAGGACGGTAGGCCTGGAACTCGACCGGTGCAGTGTACTTCCGCATCTCATGTCTCCCGGACGATGTCGCTGCCGCACACTCGGATTACGAACGCGTCGCGGCGTGCACAGTCGGCGCGCTGGAAAACGGCGTGCGCCCAAGGTTCCAGCCTTGGAAGTCTTCGACCTGAGCGCCGTCTGCCCGCTCAGTCACAAGGGTTTTTCTTTGCTGGGGAGCACGCGTACGGATCTTCGGTCGGACTAGCGCCACTCGGAAAGAGCCCTCAGCGACAAGGTCCCGCCGCACAGAAGTGTACCCAGGAGGCCCTGATGCCCGGCGCGGGAAACAGAGGTGCTTGTCTTAACGCCTATACGTGCCCCAGCACGTGGCCCCCCCGGCGCCGCCCCACCCAATTCAGCTTCATCCGGCAGTGCAGCGACTCACCGTCCCTACTGCTTGCCGAAGTCGATCGACGAATCCACTTCGAATTTGTGATACGCGGTATACGTCACGACGTTGCCGATTTTGCGGTCGCCGTGCTCCATGCGCGAATCGGAATGCGAAGGCAGCAAGTGCTTGTTGCCGGCGACGTCGACGAAGTCATAATCCACCTGCACCGAAGATGCGGTGATTCCGGTCTCCTTCGGGATGTCATCCGCCTCAGCCGTCAGCCGCAGCACGTGCGAGGTATCCTGATCGAGCACAACTTCGCCGTGATATCCCGCCGCCACCGAAGCGAACGTGCCATCGTCCAGCCGGTGCCCCAGCATATAGTGCGAGTTCGCGCGCGCGATGCGGTAGGTGTAAACGGCGGCGCGATGCTTGCGCAGAGAGGTGGTTTCCTTCCACTGAAAGTCCGCGGCGGACGACGGGTCGAACACGCCCAGTTGCAGGCTGCCGAATTCACCGCCGGTGATAATCCCATCGAGCGAAGAAAGCGGCTGCGTAGTGGGGCCTCCATTAATCGACACCAGCTTGTAGTGTTCCTTTTGGCCGGCGTAGCTGAGCTGGATGATCAGATGGTCGCTGTGGAAGACGGTGGAAAGTTGGCCGCTGCGCTGCAACTGGTCGGTGCGCGCAACCTGCTGATTGCAGATGAAGTTCGGCAGCTTGCTGGCGTAATGAACGGCGATTTCGCGGGCGGTGTCGAGTGTTTGGCGCTGCTGCTCGGGCGTGGGCTTTTGCCCGGCAGCCGGAATACAGAAAACCGCGCACAGCGCGGCGTAAGTCAGGCAGCGTTGCATAGCAATCTCCTCCAGGCGGCACGCCGGCGCTCGGTCCCATCGACGGCCAGCGATTCCAGCCTTTCTCCGGTATATGGTGGGGTCCCGTTGAAACGACTTGGGAAGTTTAGCACAGACCGGCGAGGGAGTTGCAAAATTCGAAGAACCGTTTGCCGTCGTGCGGCTCGGAATGGCGCCTCTGTGTTTGCAAGAGCCTACTGAGCCGTGACCGCGAGGGAGCGGTCGCCGGGCGTCCGGACGAGATCGGAAGTAGGGCAGCGGACCTTCGGCCTAAGCGTTTATATCAAGAAAAACGAGGTCGTGGGGATTTTCGTCGACCGGGAAGGCAGGTCCCAATTTCCCCGTCGTTTCACCAAAGGCCCGTCACGTACGCGCCTTTCTTCGGGTCGCGATACGCCGGGTCGACCGCACGGCGGCGCAATTTATCATGCAAGTCTCTCTGAATATCGACTTTCGTTCGCACTCGCATGAAATGATTATGGCGTGCCTGTCCTCCGCACCCGACTGTTGAATTTGCCCGCAACCCCTTGTAATTGGTAAACTAAGACATTCCGGGCTTATTCTAGTCTCCAGAGAGAGGTACTTTTGAAGTTTCGTGTTCTCATAGCTTTCATTCTTTTTTGTCTATGCGTTGCGGCCGAATCCGCAGGTTTGCCCGCGGACGCCATCGTAGCGCAATATTGCGCCGCCACCCGCAGCCAGGATCGGTCGATGCAGGGGTCCTCCATGGATGTCGAAATCGCCGCCTCCCTGCCTAAACTAAAAAAGCACGGCAAGCTGACGGCGCTGCGGCGAGTCTCCGCGTTCGGACGCATCACCTACGAAAAACTCCGCTTCGAGGGCGACGGGACGGTGAAGAAGCAGATCATCAACCGCTATCTCGCCGCCGAGGCTGAGGCCCAGGAAGATCCCTCCCTCACCATCGCCTTGACCCCGGAGAATTACGGCTTCAAGTACCGGGGCAAAATCGAGATGGAGGGCCGCGAGACCCACTTATTCGACGTCTCGCCGAAACGCAAGCGCCAGGGCGTGTTTCGGGGCCAATTGTGGATCGATGCCGCCACCTATCTGCGCGTGCAGGAGGCCGGCTACCTGGTGAAATCCCCTTCGGCCATGCTGAAAAAGGTAGCCTTCGTGCGTAAATACGAGATTCACGGCGGAATTTCGGTCCCGCGGCGGGAACAGAGCGTGGTGGATACCCGCCTGGGGGTCGGCCGGGCCGAAATGACCATAGATTTCAGCAATTTTGCAATTGATAGCGCCGCCAGCAGCGCTTACGGCATCCAATGGTAGGGCACGTGCGACACTGGAGACTAGATGAGAACGTTATTTCTGAATCCGCCGTCTTTTGAAGGCTTCGATGGCGGCGCCAGTTCGCGCTGGCCGGCTTCGCGCGAAATCGAGTCGTATTGGTATCCCGTGTGGCTCTGCTACCCCGCCGGCATGCTGGCGGACAGCAAGGTGGTGGACGCGCCGCCGCACAAAATCTCCATCGAGCAGACCATTGAGATGGCCAAGCAGTTCGAACTGCTGGTGCTCTACACCTCCACCCCCGGCTTTCATGTCGACGTCAAAATGGCGGAGATGATGAAAGACGTCAACTCCAAGTTGAAGGTGGCGTTCGTCGGTCCGCCGGTCACTATCGAGCCCGATAAGACGCTGCTGGCGAACCCCGCCATCGATTTCGTGGTGCGGCGCGAGTTCGATTACCAGATCGCGGACTATGCCAAGGGTAAGCCGCTCGAAGAGCTTCCTGGCGTCAGCTTCCGCCACAACGGCCGCGTGGTCAACAATCCCGAGGGCCCGGCCATCGAGAATCTCGACGAGCTCCCCTGGGTCAGCAAGACCTACAAGCGCGACCTCGATATCACCCGCTACAACGTTCCCTTCCTGCTGAACCCCTTCATTTCGATGTACACCTCGCGCGCCTGTCCGGCGCTGTGTACCTTCTGCCTCTGCCCGCAGACTCCCTCGGG
>CAZARO010000823.1:0-3415 GCA_964487165.1 uncultured Solibacteraceae bacterium
CATTGGGAACGGGCGGCGCTTCTGCGGCCTGGTCTCCGTGCGCAGTGTTGCAGCCCGCCAGCGTCAAGAGCATGGCCGTAGCCCCTGTTACCAGAGTTAGTGACGCAATCGTAGGCTTCATAAGGAACTCCAAAAAATAGCATAGTGCACCCCGCATAAAGGACGCATAAGTACACTAATCAAGAATGTGATGTGCAGGATAAAGCGGTCTATGAGCGGCCGGAAACAAAGTCACTCGATTCTCGAAAGCGATAACCAAAGTGGAGTTCCGTCAATAGATACTCCGGTGTGGAAGGATCGTGCTCCAGTTTCCGTCGCAGTTGATGGACGAAGGTGCGCAGATATTCGAGTTCCTGGCCGTAGTCGGGGCCCCATACTGCCTGCAGCAGTTTGGAGTGGGCTACCGGTACGCCGCGGTGGCTCATCAGGTAGTGCAGCAGATCGAACTCCTTGGGCGTCAGCCGCAGGATCGCACCCGCTTTTCGCACGATACGCCGCTCGGGGTCGAGCTCGATGTCGCCCACTATAATGGTCGCCGCGGATCCCGAAGTCTTGGGGCCGGAGCGGCGCACGGCGGACCGCAAGCGGGCGGCCAATTCCGGAATGGAGAATGGTTCGGTGATGTAATCGTCAGCTCCGGCGTCCAGCGCCTCAATCTTCTCGGCCTCCGAATCGCGCACCGTGAGCATCAGAATCTGCAGACGGGGAGCGAGCTTGCGTATCTGCCGGCAGGCGTGGATCCCGCCCGCGCCCGGCATGTTGACATCCATGAGCACGGCGTCGAACTGCCGGGACTCCACCTCGCGGACGGCTTGCTCCCCGTTAGAGGACTCGGCCACGTCGAAGCCCAGCGCGTCCAGAGTTCTTCGCAGTACGCGCCGGAGGTCCGGGTCGTCGTCGGTGAGGAGAATGTTTCCGTTGGTCGCAGGCATGGCGATGACTACCTTTCACGTGCCGAGGGCAGGGAAATGGAGAACGACGTTCCGTAGCCCGCCTCGGGCTCGGCCCAAACACAACCGTGATGGGCGTTCACAATCTTTTTTGCAATCGAGAGCCCCAGTCCGGTGCCGGCTGAAAGATGCAGCGTTTGCGGCGCTCGATAAAATCGTTCGAAAATGCGTTCGCAATCCTCGGCGGAAATCACCGGGCCTTTGCTTCGAATGGTAAGTAAGATACGAGTCTGTTGCGCCGCCAGGCGGACTTCGATGGGGGATGCCGCCTCGGAATACTTGAGCGTGTTATCGAGCACCTGGGCAAGGGCCGACAGCACTAATTCCCGGTCCGCGAAAACTTCATTTTCCCGAGCAGGCGCTGTCACTTGAAATCGGCGCCGGTCCGCCTGGTGGTCGAGCCGTTCGATGGCTTCGTTCACCATTTCGGAAAAGAGCGCCGGTTCGCATCGCGGCGTGAAGTGCGCGGTGTCCAGGCGCGCCGCCTGCAGGAGACGTTGTGTGAGATGGTCGAGCGTGGTGGCTTGCCGGTCGATCGCCAGCACGAGGTCGGCCTGCAGTTCCGAGAGTCCGCCTACCGCCAGAAGTCCGGAACTGGCCGTCCGCACCACTGTCAGCGGGGTCTTGAATTCGTGCGCCAAGGCGTCGAGCACCGCTGTGCGCAACTGCTCTGTCTGCCGTGCGGCTTCGGCGCGCGACTCTCGTTGCGCGGCGCGGGCGCGTTCCAGCGCGATTCCGGTGAGCGAAGCCAGCGCGGTCGCCGGCAGCGAATTCATGTCCGTACCGTTCAGGCCCAATCCGCCAACCGGCCGGGTCCCGACCCGCACTACGCAATACCAGCTATTGGTTTGCGCGTCGAACGTGTCGGCGCCCAGGAAGTACGCGTCCCGGGTCCGCTTCTCCGCCTCCTCCGACGCTTGCCCGCTTTGAAACGTCGCCGCCGGCAGGGCGTCGAATAGAGAAACCGTCCGCAGATCGAAAGTCTCGCGGATCAGCCCCGTGATGAGGCGCCCGGGATCCCCGGAGCGATCGAGCAGCAGAATCCGCCGCGAAGTTTCGTACAGCCGCTCCATGTAGCGCTGGTCGGTAATCGCGTCTTTGGCTCGGGCCTGCGCATGCAGCGATAGGCGGCTGATGACCAGGGCGGTAAATTCGAACGCTCCCAGCGCAACCCAGTTCGCCGGGCTGTTGGCGAAGCTGAAGATAGGCGGAACGAAGTAATAATTGAGACAGGCCGCCGCTGCAATCGAAACTACCGTAGCCTGCCAGAATCCGCCATAAAGTGCGGCCAGCACTACCAGGACAAGATAGAGAAAACCCGTGAACGCGGCAGTCTGCCCCAGGTGAAAGGATCCCCACGTGCAAACCGCAACGGCGCCCAGAGCCAGGGCGGCGGGCAGCGCTCTCAAGAGCGCACTTTGCCATCGCTGCGCCGAACCGCCGGACTCTCGCGTCGCCGCGCCGATCCTCAGACACTTCAGGCGCCCGAAAGCGCCTTCCGAGTTATAGGGACCGGCGAATGAGAAGAGCATAAGATCGGCCAAACGCATGCGGCCAACACTGTCGGGTCGCAACGTCAGATTTCCAGCTTGCCCATAAACTCCATGTCCCGCAGCTCGAAAGTTTGGGCCAACACAATGCGTCCGATTTGCGCTTCGAACCGGACCCGTTCATCTTTCTCGCTGATTTCCGCGGACAGAGGAAATACGTAGACCACCACCAGGCCGGTTTCCAACTGGAACACCTCGACGCTCGCCGGCCGCACGTCCTTCCTCCCCTCGCGCTTCAAGGCGGCCAGGCTCTTCAGAGGTTTGCCCAAGGTCTTGGGATCGCCCTTGAAACCGCCGCCGGGAATGCCGTAAACGGCGATGCGATAGCCCTCGCCATCCACCGTGGTGGGAGCCTCCACGGCGTGCGATTTGAACTCCGCGATGCGAATCGGGAGCGCGCTTTCCCAGCGCAGTTTCAAAACAATCGGCCGGGGAAGCGATCGGGCGCCGCGGTCAGCAGCGCCGGCGCCGGTGAAGGGATTCGCCGACACGGTCGGCCCGCTGCCCTTCGGGTCAACCCCCTCGTTGCCCACGCCGAGGGGTTGTCCCATTTGACCGCCGTCCCGAAGTTGCTCCTCAGTCAGCCGCCGCGTGACAACGGCTGTCACCTGCTTCACCCACGGTGACACCGCCAGGATCTGGTGCATGTCTTCATCGGTCCACTGCACGGAAGGCTTGCTCTTCCAAACCGGATCCGCCGCCGCAAGGCTGGCCGCGGCTACGATGACGCAAACCGATTGCCTCCAAACATTACCCATTGGTCGCTCCTTACTATGTGCCCCGGTACCCATGCTGACGTCTTACTCCGTCACAGACTAGAACTTCACCATCACTCCAATGGAGACTTTCGCTTCGCTGCGGCGAAGGTCGGGGAACCAGACGCCTCCGGAACCGGCGCAATTCGTGGTCGCCGTC
>CAZARO010000824.1:0-3413 GCA_964487165.1 uncultured Solibacteraceae bacterium
CCATGAGCCACTGGCGGTATATCTTGGCGAGATCGACATAGTCGCCTTTGACGAACTTCATGCGATAGGTGTACGAATGGCTCCATCTATTCAGAGAGCGTATGAGGATTGGTGTGGCCGTTCGCTCGGCGACGAAGCCGGCGGTGTCTTCGAAGCCCTCGTCGAAGATCCCGATCCAAGCGGCGTCGCCCTTAAGTCCACCCAGCCAGCGCATGTTGAGGCGCGTGTAAAAAGGGTAGATGTACCTCGAGGACGCACCGCGTTCGGCGGTTCGAATGATCTCGCCGACGCCCTTGGGGATGATGATGGCGTCCGATTGGATCGGCGGAGGGTAAACGAGGCTTGGAATGGAATCGTCAATCGAGAGAACCTTATAGATGAGCCATGGACCGTCGAGGGAGACGTTACAGAGGAATCGGCCGTTGATCTGCTCCTGCCGGCCCAGAAGTTCAAAGCGGATGCTCTCGCCTTCGACCTTTCCGAAAAAGCGCCCTGGATATTGCCTCGTGGGACTTCGTTCCGTGTCAAGCCAGACCTGTCCTTCTTCGACGATGCTCTTGTCCTGGATAGCTATCGGCCCCGCAGTCCAGGTACTGTTGTTTTTGCGGTCCTCGACTTCAACGGCGGAGTTCGAGTAGATTTTGACCGACAGAGAATCGTTACTGAGGGCCTTGATGAGAGCGACGGAGTCGCTGGCTCCTTTGTGATATTGGAGACCGGGGGATTGGGCGTTGGCGGCGCTAAGACAGGCAACCGCCGCGGCACATATCAGGATGGATGCGCGAATCAGTGACATCGGATTCTCCCTGTAACCGTGATTCCGGCGGCTTGGCCGGGGTCAATTCACATGAACCTCACTTACAAACTCGTTACTGCTCCGATCCCGTGAACCCATGGCACCCGCCGGCGCCAACTTCAGCAGATCTCTACGCTTCAGGCGCATATATCTCTCAATCACGGCGACTGCATGACAGTCCGGTTCTGAATGAGGGGACGCGCCCAGAAGCCGATGCCGAGAATCCAGCCGAAAGTCAGGTAGAGCACCATCATGCCCGTGCGCAGCCCCAGATGGTCGCCGATCTGGCCGATCAACAGGGGCATGATGGCGCCTCCGACGATTCCTGTGCAGAGGATTCCGGCGAAGGCGCCATGAGAATGAGCCAGCGAATTCAACGCCAGGGAGTTGATGATGGGCCACATCACCGACGCGAAGAAGCCAACCGCAGCGAAAGCGATCACGGAGGTCTGCCGATTGCCGAACAACGCCGCCGTGAGGGCCGCAAGCGCGCCCAGGGTGGTCCCGATCAGCACGCGTCGGCTGTCCATCAGCCGCAGCAACACGAGACCCAAACCGCAACCGGCCGTGAGTAGGCCCCAAAACCACGCGACTGTCATGGCGCCGGTGGTCTGCGGATTCACCCCGTGGTACGTCGACAGGAACTGAGATATCCAGTTAGAGGTTCCCTGTTCGGAACCGACATATACGAAGATGCTAAAGAAATATAGCAGCACAATGCGGTTACGGAACAAGCCGCGATAGATCCCCCAGGAGCCGGCCTGTTCCTCTTCCGTGCGCTCAACGGAAGGAAAGCGGAAAGCCACTACCGATGCGAGCGTGGCAAGCGACAGAACCACGAAGAGCCAGTACAGCGAGATCCAAGGCCAGCGTTCGGGGGTGACCGAGGCCAGCAGGCGGAGCACCGGGCCGCGGGGACCGCTACGGCCCAGCGCGCCGATCAGGTACGAGTACACCTGCGGACTTACGAAAGAGGCGCCGCCGAACAACAACTGGGCAAGGGCGGAATTGAAAGCGAAGTGCTCCTCTCCGCCGGCAACCCGCAGAAGTGGGTTGATGGCCACCTGGAGGATGGCCATAGCGACCCCGATAATAAACACGGAGATCAGAGTGGTGCGGTACCCCGGCGCGCAGGCCACCAGCAGCGAACCGGCGAAGCTCAGTGCAAACGCGCCAACAATGACCGGCTTCTCGCCGTGTTTCTCCACTAATACGCCGGCCGGAATCGACATCACGCCATAGGCGATGAAGAAGGAGAAAGGCAGCAGCGCAGCGGCCGTCAGGCTGAGGGAGAAGCCGCGAATCATGTCCGGGATCAAAGGCCCAATGATATTGGTCAACAGTGAAATGACGATGAAAATGGCGAAGACCAGGACGGTCAGTTTTCGAGAACGTCCGGCGGTGGCGGAACGGCTCATTCCGTCTCCGTGATTTTGGTGGCGTGCTCGAAGCGGCCTGGCTCTCTGCCTTTGGCTGCCGCCAATGCCAGTGTCATCATCTCGACCGGCAGAATCTCCATCAGAGGCCGCATGCGCTCCGACGTATCGGGGAGTTCCATAACTCCCGGAGAGGACGGCGAAACGACGGCTGCGCGCCCGCCGGCAGCCCGAATGTCGGCCGCGAGTTTCCGGCTCAAGGGGGCCGAACAGTCGTCGCCTTCCAGAATCAGCACAAAGACGGCGTCACTGACCATCTCCAGGGGTCCATGGCGGAAGGCCGCGGCGCTCATTCCCTCCGCCTGGCAGTGAGTGGATTCCTTCATGATCAGGCCGCCCGTCCCCGCGGCGGCAACCGAAGACCCGCGACCCACAATGAAGATGTGGCGCGCTCCGTCGAGGATCGGAATCAACTCCCTTACGTGGGCCGGCCATCGCCGAAGGTAAGCGCGCATCGATTCCACGGCGGCCAGCGCCTCCTCCGCAAGCGTAGCGCCCGCCGCGCCGCACAGCGCGTCCCCCAGCCATTCGAGCGCCAGCAGGGTAGCGACATAGGTCTTGCAGGAGACAGTGTGCTCGGCTCCGGCGCGGGTCGCCAGCGTGCATGCGCTCAACACTCCCAAGGGCGAGTCTGGCGTGTTGGTCACGCCAAGGACTTCACACTTCCCGCGCGCCAGTTCCATGAGCTTTATGATCTCCGCGCTGCGCCCCGACTGCGAAACTGCCACGATCAGGCCCTGCGAATTGAGCCAGGCTCGTTCGTAGTGAATCAGTTCGGAAGTCTCCACCATCACCGGCGCAAACCCGGCCGAAAGCAGGCGAAGGTACAGAGGCCGGCAGGCCCAATAGGAAGATCCCATACCGGTCAGAACGACGCTGCGAAACCTCGCCGCGCGGAACCGGCCAGCGTGGGCGGCGACCGGGTCGGCTTCCTCGAAGCCCGCAAGCGTCCGTGCCACGGCGTCGGGCTGTTCGAGCAGGTCCAGCAAATACGAGCAGTCCCGCCACATTGTCTCCAACTGCACTCCATTCCTCCTTGGATCGATTGCTGTCACTTGCGGACCTTTCGATGCAGCCATGCGCACGCGGCCCCCAGCAGGCCTGTGTCCCTACCGAGGCCGGCCAGGACGATGGAAGTGTTCTCTGCGGGAACCTGCGTGCAGACTCTCTGCACCACTTCG